>JAZSNZ010000303.1:0-6066 GCA_045536645.1 Acutalibacteraceae bacterium | reverse complement strand
CAGATATCATAGCGTCAGCTATATCACCCGTTCCGCAAGGAACGGATATCATTATAAAAAACCTCTTTTGTCAGGTAGACAAAAGAGGTTTTTTACATGGTGCCGGTGGCGGGGGTCGAACCCGCACGGTATCGCTACCACGGGATTTTGAGTCCCGCACGTCTGCCAATTCCATCACACCGGCAAATATTCAGATTGTAAAAATGATTATAACCCAACGCAGGGGTAAAATCAAGTGTTTTATTGTCCCGCAGAATTTAAAAAGGACAGATGCCTTCTGCATCTGTCCTTTTTAATATACTTATTCAGCGACAGCGAAGCTTTCTATGACCTTTGCATAGTATGTTTCGGCCTCATTATCGAAGAGAGTGTTTGTTGCAAAAGTTGCCATGTAGATGTTCTTGCCCTTGCCGATGTAGAGCTGATAATAGCTCAGAGTCTGGGTGGACTCATAACCTGCGTAATTGACTGCGACGTCAAAGGCAAAGTAAACGCCCTTGCCATCGAGTGCAGAACCGTGGTTCTTATAGGTGTAGACAACGGAAGCGGTGTCACCGAACACTTTCTGCAGTTCTGCGGCGGACTTCTGACCGATAGCATCGAGAGAAGCCTTGTCGAGCTCTTCTGCTTTCATATCAACAGCGGCAGACTTTGTAACAGAGAAGTTTGCGCCTGTCTTTGCGTCAACGTTTGCGCTGAACATATCAGACTCAGAAACGGAGACCACGGCAGTCTCGGGATAATAGAAATAAAGGTCGCCCATCTCATAGCTTACAAAGCCCTCGGGAGCAGGGTCTGTGTCAGAAACAACATCGGTGCTCGATGCGGTATCAGCATTGGAAACGGCATCGGGTGTCTTGGTTTCTTCCTTCTTGCCGCAGCCGACAGCGGCGATAAGTGCCACAACAAGCAGAAGTGCAATAATGATCTTTTTCATTTTATATACCTCTTTAAAACATTTTTAGTCGCCCGACTATTATATAGGATAAGGTGACCTAAGTCAAGTCAGCATTCAGGAGAGAGCTGCAAGTCTTTCAAGGGCAGAGTGAGCGGCCACATTGCCTTCTCCCACGGCCTTTGCAAGCTGATATGGCCTGCCTGTGCCGTCACCTGCTGCAAAGCAGCCCTTTATATTTGTCTCCATGCTGCGGTCAACGGTAATGTGACCGTCGGTAAGCTCCAGGCCTCTGAGCAGTGCATCGGGCGGCAGGCATTTTTTAAGGAAGAACACACCGTCTATGGCTATCTCCTCGCCGTTTGCAAGGGTCAGCGACCGGACACGCATATCGCCGTTCACGCTCTTGAATCCCGATTTAAGGTACTCTATATTTTCGCCCTCGACCTGTGCACCCTTGAATACGGGCAGGTAATATACCTTTTCGGCAAGGCCTGCAAGGTATGTGACCTCATGCTCAAGGTCCGCATTATCGCAGAGCACTGCTATTTTTTTGCCCTTGTAGAGCATTCCGTCGCAGGTGGCACAGTAGGAAACACCGCTGCCCAGAAGCTCAGCTTCGCCCTCTATGGTGCGCCCTGCCTGCACTCCTGTCGCCAGAATAACGCACTTTGCCTCGTACTGGGAATCCTTTCCCAGCAAATAGAAGCTGCCGTCCATATTATAGACTGCCGTTATCATGTCCTTTTTGATTTCGATCCCCATTGAATCGAGATGCTCGCTGTATTTTGCCGCCAGCTCCTCACCGCCCACATTGGGAATGCCCGGGTAGTTTGCAATCCGTTCGCTTCTTCTGACCTTTTCGCTCATGCCGTCGCCAAAGAGAATGAAGTCAGCTCCGCGTATTTTAAGATTTATTGCCGCAGATACCCCCGCAGGCCCTGCGCCGATTATTGCTATATCAGTTTTCATAGTGATTCCCTTTTCTTTTTTTCTTTATTTTAACACATTTCACATATAGAGTTCAACCGACTGTAACCATGCATACACACTTTTTCATAAAGTACCCTCAAAAAAACAATTGCCAAGCGGTAATTTTAATGGTATCATGATAAAAAGCCCATACTTTTTCCATGAAAAGTGAGGAAATACAATGAAAGTATTCAGATCAATAACAGCAGTGACAGTTGCCCTGTTCATGGCAGTGTACATGATATTCGGCGCGATTCTCTTTGCTGTTGACTTGAGCTTTGACGAACAGAACGTGCAGAAGGTTCTCGGAAGCTCCGATGCTCTTTCCACTGTGCTTCAGTCTGCGGAGGTATCTCTGCACGGCGAGGAGTTTGAGGACGGCGAAACAGATATCACCAAGCTGTACAGACAGCCCGAGGCCGCTGCCCTGTTTGCAGATATTTTTACAGGCACAGCACGTTATATCCTCTATGGCGAGGAATACACCGAGGTAAACAAAGAGCTCGTGCGTGATTATCTCTATGCTGTTGCAAAGCATAAGGAAAACGGCAATCTTACAGGTGAGGAGCTTGAGGACTATATTTCAGTCAAGTTCGACGTGTGCACCCGGCAGTTCAACAGCTACATCGAAGGAATGACGGATATGTTCCTCGAAGAGGATGAGATAGTCGATATAATGCGGTTCTTCTTTGGCGATCTTAAGTTCATATGCATCGCAGGTGCTGTGATTCATATGCTTATCCTCATTCTGCTCATCAAAGGAAAACTGGGATATTACTTCAGCGCTGCAGTGTTCGGCTTTTCAGGCATATCCATGCTGCTTCTTGGCGGCGTTCTGCGCAGTATTACAGGCAGTATTATTCCCTCAGGTTATTCCGGAGTGGTATCAGAAATGTTCAGCGAGAAATTCATTCTTCTGGGAGTATTGCTGTTTGCATTCTTTTCTGTCCTTATGGCATTCGCACTTATTTTCAATATCCGCAGGCATAATCAGAAAAAGGAAGCCTGAAAATTACAGGAGCGGCAGTAAGCCGCTCCTTTTCTCTTTACTCGTATTTGTATTTATGGTACAATAAAAGAGATAATTTCGTTTGGGAGTATACTATGAAGTTCAGCTACAAAACAACAACCACCGCCTGCTTTGTCGGCTACATCGTTCAGGCTATCATCAACAATTTCATCCCGCTGCTTTTTGTCACCATGCAGAATTCCTATCATATACCACTGAGCAGAATCACCATGCTGGTGACCATAAATTTTATGATACAGCTCGGTGTTGACCTGCTTGCCATGTCCTTTGTTGATAAAATCGGCTATCGTACATCGATAGTGCTTGCCCACATCTTTTCTGCCGCAGGACTTATTCTCCTGCCCATTCTGCCCGAGATTACAGCAGATCCCTTTACAGGCATTCTCTCTGCCGTTGCAGTCTATGCCGTAGGCGGAGGACTGCTGGAAGTTCTTGTCAGTCCTATAATGGAAAGCTGTCCCACAGACAACAAGGAAAAGGCCATGAGCCTTCTCCATTCCTTCTACTGCTGGGGTCATGTGGGCGTGGTTCTTTTGTCAACAGTTTTCTTTTCTCTCTTCGGCATAGAAAACTGGAAAATTCTCGCCTTTATCTGGGCACTGGTGCCTGCTGCCAACTGCTTTGTCTTCCTTCGGACTCCCATTGCGCCGCTTATTGCCGAGGGTGAAGAGGGTTTGCCTCTTCTGTCACTTCTTAAAACAGGAAGGTTCTGGGTGTTCATGCTCATGATGGTCTGTGCAGGAGCCAGCGAGCAGGCGGTCAGCCAGTGGGCATCCACCTTTGCTGAACAGGGGCTGAACATCAGCAAAACCGCCGGAGACCTTGCAGGTCCCATGGCTTTCGCCATTCTCATGGGTGGTGCCAGAGCATTCTACGGAAAATACGGCGACAGGATAAACCTCGATGGCTTCATGGCTGCAAGCGGCGTTCTCTGCGCCTGCTCATATCTGCTCATATGCCTCATCCCCTCGCCCGTAGTAAGCCTTATAGGCTGTGCCGTAACAGGTCTTTCGGTGGGCATCATGTGGCCCGGCACCTTCAGCAAAGCCTCCGCCTCCATAAAGGGCGGTACGGCAATGTTTGCGCTTCTCGCTCTTGCAGGAGACCTTGGCTGCTCGGGCGGTCCTACCCTCGTAGGCTTCGTCTCAAGCGCCTTTGACAACAACTTAAAGGCGGGAATTCTTGCCGCACTTATATTCCCTCTTCTGATGGTGCTCTGCATCGTCAAAAGAAAGCCTGCGAATAAAACAGCATAAAAAAACAGCCGCCATACAGGCGGCTGTTTTCAGCTTTAAAATATAGTGGAAAGCGCCTCCAGCACCTGCTCCAATATTCCGTCCTTGAAAATAAGCAGAGCCGCTGTAAATAACAGTCCTGCGGCAGTAACGATAAGGGCGATGGTACCCGGCAGCCGTTTTCCCTTTACCACAGCCAAGATGCCGAACACAACGGCAAACAAAGTAAAGAATACACCGTAGATGGGTATAAAGGAGAGCAGAGCAAACATGAGCGCAAGGAATGCAGATGTTTTTCCGTGTTCCTCTGTCTCAGTGCCTGCCGTAAGTCCCGGGTGCTTGCGGTTTTCCTTGTCAGAGTGTTCAAAGCTGACCTCGTGATTTTCTATCAGCTCTATCATATAGGGAACAAGAGACGGGTCAAACTGTGTTCCCGAACAGTTGCGAAGCTCTTCTATAATGCGGCTGTCCTCAAACTTATCTCTGTAGCATCGGGCGGTGGACATTGCATCGTATGCATCGGCGACACAGATGATGCGAGCCACAAGAGGAATCTCCTCGCCCTTTATGCCTTCTCCGTAGCCATTGCCGTCCCAGCGCTCGTGATGATAACGGGCACCGCATTCGATATCGGGAATGGTGGTTATATCCTTGAGGATATCGCCGCCCATGGACGGGTGCTTCTTGATCTGCTCCCATTCCGCCTCCGTCAGCTTACCCTTTTTGTTGAGAGTGCTGTCGGAAATGCCGATCTTGCCTATATCGTGGAGCAGTCCCATATAGTAGATATTTTCCTGCTCAGTGCGTGACATTCCTGCCTTCTGGGCCAGCATTCTCGATATGACCGCAACTCTGTAGGAGTGGCCTGAGGTGTACTCGTCCTTTGCGTCGATGGTGTTTGCCACCGTTCGCATGGACTGCTCGGTAAGAGAGCGCCATGTATGGTATCTTTCATGCAGACGTCTGTATCTTATTGCCGCAAATGTATTTGTCAGCATAACAACAAACACAGTGAAAACTGCCAGTATCAGCACCCAGTAGAGAGTTTCGTCCCTTACATCTCTTATTCTTGTGGCACGAAGGTTGAATTTTGTAAATTCTCCTGCAGGACGAGGGGTATACAGCACAAAGCCGAAGGTCTCGTTGGTCTTCGCCTCAATGACGGTGCTGTAGGACATGGGCGAAACGGTGACCACGCCGTCCTCTACCTTCCACTCCGCATTCCACAGCTCACTGATATGTCCGCCCTCGGGCAGCGTAAAGGAAACGCTCCAGTCGGTCAGGTCATTCTTTGTGTTGTTCCAGACCTCTGCATCGTAGCATATGCCAAAGGACATATTGAAGGGTTCTGTCTTGTCAAGAGCCGTCCACCAGCCGTAACCGTCTCTTGAGTTCATGGGTATGTAATAATCACTTTCCGATGCGTTGACCCTTGTGGAATCTGTCTCTATATCGATATTATTTGCAGGAGAGTGCTCGACGTGGTATGTAAGAAAAGCAATCATGACACCTAATGCAAGCAGTATTGCCCCATAGACAAACAATGTCCGAAATCCCTTTATCATGTCATGCTCCTCCCTTTCTGTTTTTTCTGTATATATTAATTATACCATATGGTTTTACTGTGTAAAGACATATTTTAAACGACAATTTATTGTTCTAACTTCTCTTTTTGTAAATGCTCACAAAATTCTTCTTGTTTTTTTGTGCTTAAGTGCAAATTCATAAAGTAACTCCTTCCTCTGTTATTTTTGACTTAAGATAAAAGCTTAAAATACCTCCTTGTAAATATTTGTCTTTAGACAATAGAAGTATTTTATCATAGAATTTCAATAATCTCAAGTTTTTATTACATTTTTTTCCTTTTACATTATAACTCAAATGAATGTGGTAACAAATCTTTTAATGTATATTCTGCTGTTTTATTATCTTTT
>JAZSNZ010000327.1:0-8334 GCA_045536645.1 Acutalibacteraceae bacterium | reverse complement strand
CGGACATATTGACTACCTTATTAATAATGCCGCGCCTCTTTTCAAGGGGATTTCCACCTGTTCCTTTGAGGAATTCAATTATGCGCTGTCTGTTGGCGTTACCGCTCCCTACTATCTTGCAAAGCTCTTTATGCCCTATTTTGCAGAAGGTGCAAGCATTGTAAACATCTCCTCAAGCCGCGACCGCATGAGTCAGGGTGAATCGGAAAGCTACACTGCCGCCAAGGGCGGTATCCACGCGCTGACCCATTCTCTGGCAGTAAGCCTTGCAGGACGTGTTCGCGTCAATTCTGTCTCTCCCGGGTGGATAGACAATGACTGGCGTGTTTATGAAGGCCCCGATGCCGCTCAGCATCCTGCCGGCAGGGTTGGAAATCCTCTTGATATCGCCAATATGGTGCTGTTTCTCTGCTCTGACAAGGCAGGGTTTATCACAGGTGAAAACATCTGCGTCGACGGCGGTATGACAAGGCTTATGGTCTACCACGCCGACAACGGCTGGACTCTTGAATAAGGTCGATTTTCAAAACAACAGATACGTGAGGTAATTTTTATGCAGTTATGGACATACATGCACGCAATCACTCTTCTCCCTTCCCTTGTTTTTATGCTGATAACAGCTGTTGCACTTCGCATCACCATTGGAAACAAGCCCTTGAAAACACGTATGATCCCCTTTCAGATAATTTTGCATGTATTGCATTTATTCTTGAAATAGGCAAACAGGTCATCTCTTTTTCCAGAGGGTACGACCTTTATCATATTCCCCTGCATTTCTGTTCCCTGTTCATCTTTGCCTTGCCCGTTATGGCTTTTTATAAGGGAAAGCACCGCCGGACAGTCACGGCCGTTACAACCGCACTCTGTTCTGCACTTTTCTCCCTTATGCTGATTTACCCGAACATAATCTACGGCGAGGGCAGTATCCGCAATTTCTTTACAGACTACATGTCATTCCATACCGTTACCTTCCATAACCTTGTAATGCTTGAGTTTTTGCTTATACTCTTCTTAAATCTTCACACTCCCGATATTAAAAAGGACGCAAAGTACATAATTCTTTTCACTGTCTGCTTCTGTATAGCCGCTGCCTCCATGTCTCAGATAATCAAAACCAATTTTGCAAACTTTTATCAGTGCAATGTGCCTGTGCTTGAATCTGTCCGCCTCTCACTGCAGAAATCTATAGGCTATGCACTGACCCAGCTTATCTATGTACTTATCAATTCTATACTGCATATTGTTTTTGTGTTTGTCTTCTATTGCCTGTACTGCCTTGTTTCACGCCTTTTCAGAAGAAAGGACTGCGAGGCATGATTTCAACGCCTCCGATAAATCGGAGTCGTCTTTTTATTTAATTCAGTTAAGTAACCTTCTGATTTTACCCGCTGTATATGTGCTATTCCCACTTGTGTATTTCTGCGTGCTATGCTATACTTAATACAAATTATGCATTGATATCGCAATAAATTGGTCAACTTACATTTTGGAGGTAATCTACGATGAATAATTCTGTTCTGTCTCTTGACGGATTTGCACCAAAGGCCAGACAGGTCGTTGCCGAAGGCTGCGTTCTGCTCCGCAATGAAAACAGCGCTCTGCCCGTTCTCAGCGGCAGCAGAGTTGCCGTTTTCGGAAGAACTCAGATGAACTACTACAAAAGCGGTCTCGGCTCAGGCGGTCTTGTAAACACCAAATATGTCACAGGTATTTATGAAGCACTCACACAGAACAAGGACTACTTACTCGATGCCAATGTACGTGCAGTTTATGAGCAGTGGACAAAGGAAAATCCCTTTGACAAGGGCGACGGCTGGGCAAACCACCCCTGGTTTCAGAAGGAGATGCCGCTTGACGAAGAGCTTGTTCGCTCTGCCGCTTTGTGTAACGATGCAGCAATAATCATCATCGGCCGCACAGCAGGCGAAGACAATGACAACGACCCCGGCGCCGGCAGCTGGCGTCTTACAGCAGAAGAGGAAGCTATGCTCGATGTTGTATGCAGGCATTTTGAGCGGTCAGTTGTACTTCTCAACACAGGTAATATTATCGATATGACATGGGTGGAAAAATACACACCCTCTGCTGTCATGTACGTCTGGCAGGGCGGTCAGGAAGGCGGCAACGGCGTTGCGGATGTACTTTGCGGCAGAGTCTCCCCCTGCGGCAGACTTACTGACACTATCGCAAAAAACATAGAGGATTATCCCTCCGACAGAAATTTCGGAGACAAAGAAAAGTGTATCTACGCAGAGGACATCTATGTAGGCTATCGCTATTTTGAGACCTTTGCAAAGGACGCTGTTCTTTATTCCTTCGGCGAAGGTCTTTCCTACACTACTTTCTCCCACACTCCTCTTTCATTTGAGTGGGACGGCAAAGCTGCAATACTGCGTCATTCTGTCAGGAACACAGGCAGCTTTGCATCAAAAGAGGTTGTGCAGGTTTATGCCGCAGCACCTCAGGGCAAGCTGGGAAAGCCTGCGCTGACTCTCTGCGGCTTTGCAAAGACAGGCATAATTGAGCCCAATGCAACCGAAGAGGTCGAGATAAAAATACCTGTTGACCGCTTCTACTCCTATGACGACAGCGGAGCATCGGGACACCGTTCCTGCTATGTTCTCGAAGATGGCACATACACATTCTTCGCAGGTCACAGCGTAAGGAATCTTGAGAAGGCAGGTTCCTTTAAGGTAGAAGAAACCACTGTTATTTCTCAGCTTGAGGAATGCTGCGCTCCCACACAGAACTTTGAGAGATTTAAAAACGATAACGGCGTTCTTGCCTTTGAGGCTGTACCCACAAAAACTGCGAGCAGCACTCAGCGTAGACTTGAGCGACTGCCCAAGGAAATTGCACAGACTGAATTCAGAGGTCTCAAGCTCAGCGATGTTGTTGACGGAAATTGCACCATGGAGGAATTCATCGCTCAGATGACAGATGATGACCTCTGCTGCATCGTCCGAGGTGAGGGCATGAGCTCCTGCAGAGTCACTCCCGGTACGGCAGGCTGTATCGGCGGCGTTACTGACAGGCTTGTAGATGTGTTCGGCCTGCCCTCCGCCTGCTGCTCCGCCGGCCCCAGCGGGAGACGCATGGGCTGCGGAAACACAGCTTTCTCCATGCCCAACGGCACCTGCATCGCCTGCACATGGAATGAGGAGCTCTCTTGCGAGCTGTTTGCTTTTGAAGGTCTTGAAATGAGAAAATATCAGATAGACAATCTTCTCGGCCCGGGTATGAATATTCATCGTCACCCTCTGTGCGGTCGTAACTTTGAGTATTTCTCTGAAGACCCTGTACTGACAGGTTTGCTCGCCTCCGCTCAGCTCAAGGGTATGCACTCAAGCGGCGTTACTGCAACCATAAAGCATTACGCCTCCAACAATCAGGAATTCTACCGCAGACATGTTGATTCCATCGTTTCCGAGCGTGCTCTGCGAGAGATATATCTCAAAGGCTTTGAAATTGCAGTCAGAGAGGGCAATGCAAGAGCAGTCATGACCACATACAATCCCCTTAACGGTTGCTGGACTGCAAGCCATTATGACCTTGTGACCACCATCCTCCACGACGAGTGGGGCTTCGACGGTCTTGTAATGACCGACTGGTGGGCTATGGGCTCAGAGGAAGGCAAGGAGCCTTCCACAAAGAATGTAGCTTCCATGGTGCGCGCTCAGAATGACGTATTCATGGTAAACAACAATCCCGCACAGAACAGCGGCGACGACGATTCGGCAGAGAGCCTTGCAAAGGGTACTGTTGAGAGAGCTGAATATCAGCGCTGCGCTATGAATATTTGCCGATTTGTTGCAGATACCCCTGCATACAGACGCAGCATAGGTCTTGTAAGCGAAGAGGATCGTCAGCTCCAGCAACTTCGCGACTGCGACGATTTTGTTGTTCTTTCTGTGCCTGAGATACACGTCGGTGCAGATGCTTCTATTGATCCCTCCATGATCGACACCTCGGGCGGCCAGCAGACCCTCTTCCAGATGAAGCTCGAAACACGAGGTGTTTACGATATTTCCATTACCTGCCGTGCAGGTGATGCTTCTCCCGATACCGCTCAGCTGCCTATGTCTGTGTTTGTCGATTCAGATCTCATAGGCTCCAAGGTGCTCAACGGCTCCGAGAAGGAATGGCAGACCGTGACCTTTACCACCCCCGAAATTGAAAGACGTCTCCTCTTCTTTACAAAGTTCTTCTTTGCGGTCGGCGGCATGGAGATAAAAGACGTACATATCAAACGTATAAAAATCGTTGCACAGAAGTGAGGTCATCAGATTATGATAAGTCAGAAAATTCGCTCAATTGCTCCCGAGCAGGATCCTCTGCGTATGGGAATGGGCTGGACAGTCGATGATCTTTCAAAGCCTCAGATAATGGTCGAAAGCACCTTCGGCGACAGCCATCCGGGCAGTGCTCATCTGCTCTCTCTGGTGGAGGAGACCGTTTCCGCTGTTGCAAAGGCAGGCGGCAAAGCGGCTCGATATTTTGCAACAGATATTTGCGATGGCATGGCTCAGGGACACGACGGAATGAATTATTCCCTCGTCAGCCGTGACACCATCGCCAATATGATAGAAATTCATGCAGGTGCTACTCCCTTTGACGGCGGTGTGTTTGTATCAAGCTGCGACAAGGCTGTGCCTGCTCATCTGATGGGTATAGGCAGAGTCAATATGCCCTCGATTCTTGTAACAGGCGGCGTTATGGACGCAGGCCCTGACCTGCTCACTCTTGAGCAGATAGGTATCTATGCTGCAAAGTGCGCCAGAGGCGAGATAACAGAAGATAAGCTTCAGTGGTACAAGCAGCACGCCTGCCCCAGCTGCGGTGCATGCTCATTCATGGGCACAGCTTCTACCATGCAGATAATGGGCGAGGCTCTGGGACTTATGCTCCCCGGCACTGCTCTGCTGCCTGCCACAAGCGATGTCCTGCTGCAAACTGCAAGGCGTGCAGGCGAGCAGATAATGGAGCTTGCAAAAAAGGGACTTCGCCCCCGTGATATAGTCACTGTAAAATCCTTTGAGAATGCTGTTATGGTCCACGCGGCTATCTCAGGCTCTACAAACAGCCTGCTGCACATTCCTGCCATTGCACGTGAATTCGGCATTGACTTTGATGCTGAGATGTTTGACCGCATGCACAGAGGTGCTCATTATCTCCTCGATATCCGTCCTGCAGGCCGCTGGCCCGCTCAGTTCTTTACCTATGCGGGCGGCGTTCCGAGGGTAATGGAAGAAATACGCTCGGTGCTTCATCTTGACGTTATGACCGTTACAGGAAAGACTCTCGGTGAAAATCTCGACGAGCTGAAGAAAAACGGTTATTACGACAGCTGTGACGAAGCCTGCAGTAAGGTTGGTCTTTCCTGGCAGGATATTATCAGACCTTACGACAAGGCCATCGGCACTGACGGTGCCATTGCCATACTCAAGGGCAACCTTGCCCCCGACGGTGCTGTCATAAAGCACACTGCCTGCCCCAAGGAGATGTTCTCTGCTACGCTCAGGGCCCGTCCCTTTGACTGCGAGGAGGACGCTCAGCAGGCTGTTCTCAGACACGACATCAAAGCAGGTGATGCTGTTCTTATCCGCTATGAAGGCCCCAAGGGTTCAGGCATGCCCGAGATGTTCTACACCTCGGAGGCAATTTCCTCTGACCCTGAGCTCGGAAAGACTATAGCGCTTATAACAGACGGTAGGTTCTCGGGTGCATCTACAGGCCCGTCCATCGGTCATGTTTCTCCTGAAGCTGCTGAAGGCGGCCCTATCGCCCTTGTTGAGGAAAACGACCTGATACACATCGATATTCCTCAGCGAAAACTTGAGATCGTGGGTATAAACGGCGAAGAGAAAACTCCCGAGGAGGTTGCAGCCGTACTTGCGGAAAGACTCGAAAAATGGCAGAAGCGTCCGCAGAAATATTCTGACGGCGTGCTGAAGATTTTCAGCGCGCATGCTCAGTCCCCCATGAAGGGCGGAAATATGGTTTAAGGCATAAAAAATCCGTGGTGTTTTACACCACGGATTTTCTGATTATTTCCAAGGTCTTTTCCTGCCAAGCCATCCATTTTCCTTCCAGTATTCCTTTTCAATTTCCCCTGAACCCATATTATTCTTCTGCATCATTCGCATTACACCAAACATAAATTTTGTTTTTAAGCCGACATGTATTTTTTCTCTTTTTATCTTACCTGCCAATTTTGCAATATCGGATTTTATCTTTGCCTTTTTCTTATCCGAAACCTGCGCCCAGCTCATTGCCTGCACCGATATACCGTATTCCTTTATATACGGAACGCCCCAGTAAAACAGTGCGTTTGATATGTCTTTTATTGCTTGTTTTGTTCCTACACCTGCGGCTGTTGAAATAACAACCGCCTTTTTTGAAAACATGCACGCTCTCGGTCTGTGGGACATCCAATATGTAAAGGTAAGGTCAATGAAAGCCTTCATCGGCGCAGATGCACGCATGCAGTATGTGGGGGTTGTAAAAATCAGAAGCTCTGAATTTTCAACAGCCTGCATTATATTCCTTTTCTCAGCGAAAAAAGGACATGCCTCTTCTTTATCAATACAGCTGTAGCAGCCTATGCAGAAGTGTTCTGAGTCCTTTGGCAGAAAGAACTCATTTATCTCAGCGTCTGCAAACTGCTCTGCCAGCAGTCTGCCGATATTATAAGTGCTTCCCTTATGATTCTGACCGTGTATCAATGTAATTGTCATTGCTGTCCCTCCATGTAGTTGATATTGAACTGCCGTATATGAGCTTCCAGCGTCTTCAGCGCCGCGCTTTCTCTTTCAGGCTGTCTGTCACACACCGTCAGCAGGGTATATATCGGGGCGTAAAAATGAAGTGCCATGATCTTCGGGTCTGCTTTTCTCAGTTTTCCGCTCCCTGAAAGCATTTCGAAAAGCTTGCCCTGATAAAGAACAGGATCATCGAAATACTGCGTTGAATAAAGATTTGCTAGCTCGGAATTATGAAACTGCTCGATCGTCAGGAGCTTTCTGAATAATCTCATATGCTCATCGTGAAGAAAATACAGAAACAGATTTTTGCCTGTTTCTATAAGTACCTCTTCCGAAATCACACTGTAAACAGCCGCATCTGCATCGGTACTGTTTCCGTTGATGCCTATGGATGCCGCTTGTTTTGTGTAGCCCTCTTTCAGAGAATCGAGTATGGCATTGAATATCTCCTGTTTATTTTTAAAATGCTTGTACAGAGATGGCGCTTTTATCCCCACTGCTTTTGCAATGTCACTTACATACACATCGCTGTAACCTTTTTCGGAGAATAATTTCAAGGCTTCTTCCGTTATCTTTTCTTTTGTGTTCATAGCAGCCTCCTTTGGCTAATTCAGATTAGCTTCATTGTAGGCTAATTTAAATTAGCTGTCAAGTATTTTTTGATATATAATTGCCCCCACAGCAACATTTTTTGCTGTGGGGGCATATTATTTATTTTTTGTCGGCAGGCCTTGGGGTGATTCGCTCGATTATTGCCTTTGTTCTGCTTGAGTCGCACACGCCGTCCCAGTACCATTCGATATTGTCATATCGGTAATCAAAGCCTATGTACTCATTTTCTTCTTCCTCTTCATTTTCGTATTCGACCTCTTCGTCGTCATTCATTACCATAAAGCTGAGCGTCTTCTTTTCTTCATCTAGTTTGAATCCGCTGAGTATATTGCTGTAGCCCATTTCTATCTGCTTTGCTTCTTTTTCTGCATTACCTGTCAGAAACTCTGCATTTCTTATGACTATGAGCACGTTCCAATAGGTTTTTGCGGTATTTTCTGTGTCTACGGCGCCGGTCATGCAGACAAACACATCAGACCCTTTTCGCTCTATTCCCGTAACATCAGAAAAATTCGGACTGAGCATGATACCCTCTTTTGTTTCTGCGTATTCCGAAGGATCTGTGCTGTTCTTTGCCTTGAATGTGTATTTGACATTAACAAGCTCGGTAAATCTTGTTATGGAAAGGGAATTGAGCACTGTACGCAGTGTACTGCCGTTCTTTTCGTTTATATCAAACTGAGAAAAGGGAACAAGTATAAGCCTGTCATAATGCTTCGGATATTCAAAGCCGTACTTTTTACTGAGATATTCACCTGTTACCTTGTAGCATTTTACGCTCTTGCCGAGGGTGTTTTCCCTTTTCAAAAGGTTTGCTATAAAGGGCTTGTCAAGCTCCCAGTATTCTTCTCTGTACACATGAACAAAGTCACCATACATGGAATCGAGCAGGTCGGAATCTTCACCTGACATGACCTTAAAATATTTATCTGCTTTCCTTATTCTGTAGAATCTTCTT
>JAZSNZ010000355.1:0-7410 GCA_045536645.1 Acutalibacteraceae bacterium | reverse complement strand
GAGGTTTTACAAAGCTGTTCTGACTTTTTATGCGTTCTTGTTGTCCTGTGCAACGATTGCACGGCGGATTATCTTGCCGCTTGTGGTCTTGGGAAGCTCGGTGACATACTCGATTCTTCTGGGGTACTTGTAAGGAGCGGTTGCGTGCTTTACGTGGTTCTGAAGCTCCTTTGTAAGTACATCGCTTGCCTCGTAGCCCTTTGCAAGTACGATTGTAGCCTTTACTATCTGTCCGCGGTCAGGGTCAGGATAGCCTGTTACGGCGCATTCGAGGACTGCAGGGTGCTCAAGCAGTGCGCTTTCAACCTCGAAAGGTCCTATTCTGTAGCCCGAACACTTTATAACGTCGTCATTTCTGCCCACGAACCAGTAATATCCATCACCGTCACGCCATGCCATATCACCTGTGCGGTAGATACCGTCATGCCATGCCTTTGCGGTTGCTTCGGGATCTTTATAGTATTCTCTGAACATTCCGACAGGTCCGTGAGTGCCTGCATTGCGAATGGAAATAACGCCCTCGATACCGTCCTCACAGGGCTGATCGTTCTCATCGAGAAGAACAACATCGAAAATGGGAGCAGGCTTGCCCATTGAGCCGGGCTTTACGGGGAAGAAACCGAAGTTTGCGATTATCGCAGGGGTCTCGGTCTGGCCGAAGCCCTCGAATATTTCAAGACCTGTCTTTTCCTGAATCTTGTTGTAAACCTCGGGGTTGAGAGGCTCACCTGCAACAGATGCGTGCTTTATGAATGAAAGGTCGTATCCGCTGAGATCGTCCTTTATCATTATGCGGTAAATAGTGGCAGGAGCACAGAATGAATAAGGCTGAAGTCTGCATATGGCATCAAGCATTGTATCAGTCTTGAACTTTACCGTATCAAATGCACCGATTGCAGCACCGCATATCCACTGGCCGTAAATCTTGCCCCATGCAAACTTTGCCCACCCGGAATCAGTCTGGGTCATATGTACGGTATTTTCCTTTACTCTGTGCCAGTAGCGAGCGGTGATTATATGACCGAGGGGGAATGCAAAGTCGTGACGTACCATCTTGGGCATTCCTGATGTTCCCGAAGAGAAGTAGAGGAGCATGGTGTCGTCATTTGTTGTAGCGGCATCCCCTGCAGGTCTCTCAAAACAAGGCTCTGTATCAGCCAGCTCTGCGGCATAATCAAGATATCCCTCAGCAGAGAAATCGCCGCCGTCAAAAGTATAGATATACTCAAGAGTTTCGCACTTGGGAACTGATTCTCTTACGTAATCGATAAGTCCCTCTTCGGGAATGAAGATAAGACCTCTGACATTTGCTGCATTGCAGCGATAGACTATATCCTTGGGGGTAAGCTGGAATGATGCGGGAATACAGGTGACGCCCAGCTTGCAGAGACCTACAAGAGTAAACCAGACCTGGGGACGCTGACGCAGTATTATCATTACAACGTCGCCCTTTTTGAATCCCTTCTTCTGAAAGTATGCTGCAACTCTGTCACTCTCGCGCTTGACATCGGAGAATGTATAGCGCTCCACCTTACCGCTGTCGTCAGTCCAGACCAGTGCAAGCTTCCGGGGCTCTACTCTTGCCCACTCGTCAACTACATCATAGCCGAAGTTGAAATTTTCCGGAACATTTATCGTAAAGTTCTTCTTCATGTCCTCGTAGCTTTCAAACTCGGTACGGGGACAGTATTTATTAATAAGATAGTCCATTTATATCAGTCCTTATTCCTTGATAACCGTCAGAAATTCAGCAGGCTCATCAACTGCATGCTGCCCGTGAGGCAGCTGAGGATCAAAATAAATGCAGTCGCCCGCAGAGAGAATGTGCTCTTTATCGCCGATAATAATGCGCACCTTTCCCTTCAATATATAGTTAAACTCCTGTCCGCCGTGGCTGACAAGCTCAGGCATAGCATCCTCCGGCTGCAGATGCACCAGCATCGGCTCCATCTCTCTGCCGATGAAGTTGTAGCAAAGGCTTGTGTAGTCATAACCAGGATAACGCTCCACCACTGCGCCTGTGCCTGCTCTGACCACAGTGTAGGACTTCATTTTCGGACTCTCACCGGTAAGCAGTGTGGTAAAGTCCACGCCCAGTATAGATGCCACTTCATACAGCATGCTGATGGGAATATCTTTTTTTCCCGATTCTATTTCATTATAATAATCAACATTGATTTCAAGCTTTTCTGCCATTTCTTCAGGGGAGATTTCAAGAATATCACGCAGTTCGCGAATTCGGACAGGTATATTTTCATAGTGCTTCTTCATGCATGACACACCTTTTCCTATAAAGTTAAATGTTATTTTAGCACATTCACACTTTCGATTCAAGTTATTTACCCTCATTAAACACATCAAAGACGGAAAAATAATTACAATTTCGTCGCTTTTGGTTAAAAAACAGATATTTTTATTACAGAAGAATATTTTTGTGGTATTATACAGATGATATAAGATTTCCCTGTTTCACTAATATATCTCATCTCTCATTTCTATATCTCTTTTTTCTCTACAAACAGAAAGAGCCTCATTTTCGGGGCTCTTTTCTGTTTCTTTGCCTCGTCATATCTTGGGGCAAAAATAAATCCGGGATATTTTTCGACTATATATTGTGTTTTGACTATTATTATGATATCATACACTGTGTGTATGAACAAACAGATTTACAAGGCTTTTTTCGCCTTTTTACTAATGCTATCGAAAGGAGTAGTTTTTCAGCACTGAAAAACGAGTTTTAAGTATATGCGTATTCTCAAGATCGTACATACCGGCGACCTTCACTTAGGCTCGCTGTTTACCTCTACCCCCGAAGTTGCAACTCAGAGAAAAATCGATCAGTTTGAGACACTGAGAAAAATAATCAACATCTGCAATGAGCGTGAGTCCGACGTTCTTCTCATTGCCGGTGACCTGTTCGATTCCCTTAAGGTCGAACCTCAGCTTCTCAATGAGACAAAGGATCTTCTGACCACCTGCAATTGCGATGTTTTCATCACCCCCGGCAACCACGATCCGGCAACTCCCGACTCCTGCTATGCTCAGGGCGAGGACTGGCCGAGCAATGTGCATATCTTCCGCGGTGACCTTGAATGCATCGAGCTCCCCTCCAAGAACGCCTGCGTATGGGGTGCTGCATTTACAAGAAGCTTCCAGCTCGAATCTCTTCTTAAAGATTTCAGAATCGACGACAATAAAATAAATATTCTCCTTATGCACGGAGACCTTTATACAGGTTCCTCCAGCGAGAGCCGCTATAATCCTGTTTCCGCAGAGCAGCTGTGCTCCCTCGGCGTTGAGTACGTTGCTCTCGGCCACATTCACAAGCCCGATCTTCACAAAGTGGGCGATTTCCTGTATGGCTACTGCGGTACTCCCGAGGGACGCGGCTTTGACGAACAGGGCGACAAGGGCATCTATGCAGGCTATGTAAGCCGAGGATTTGCTCACATGGACTTTGTTTCCACCTGTTCTAGAAAGTATATAAGCGACACTGTGGACGTTTCCGGCTGCAGTGTTACAAGTGAGTTTGCAAATGCCATCATCTCCACCCTCGAAAAGAGATACGGTGCAGACTATGCTCTCAATCTCTACGATCTGACTCTTCGCGGCGAGCTTCCCAAGGGCGTTATGGCGGATATCCCCATGCTTGTTGCTGCCCTTCGTGAAAAGCTCCATTTCGTGCGCTTTACAGACACTACAACAACTGAACTCGATATCGATATGCTGGGCAAGGATACCACTCTGCGAGGTGCCTTTGCAAGAGCAATTTCAAGCAAGATCCAGAAGGACGAAAAGAACAGAGACAAATATCTCAGAGCTTTGCTCTACGGCCTTAGAGCCTTTGACGGTGAGGTGATCATCAGTGACGATAAATGAGATTTATATCAAGAATTTCGGTAAGCTCAGCAGCTATAAGCTTACTGCACACGACGGCGTAAACATCATTTACGGCCCCAACGAGGCAGGAAAATCCACAATCATGGCCTTTATCAAGGCTATGCTCTACGGCGCAGGCAGAGCAGAAACACGTCGTAAGTATGAGCCGTGGAACGGCGGCAAAATGGGCGGTACACTTTCTTTTGAGTGTGCAGGCAAGCATTATTCCCTGTCCCGTCAGTTCGGTTCGACCAAGGCGCTTGATAAAATCGAGCTGTGGTGCAAGACAACGGGCGAGCAGGTAGATCTCCCCGAAAAGACCGAACCCGGCGAATATCTCCTGGGCATAAACGAGATGTCCTTTGTAAATTCTGTTTTCATCGGTCAGATAAATCCCGCCATCTCAGGCTCAAACGATGAAATACTGACAAAGCTGATGAATCTTGCTTCCTCGGGCGACGAGACAGCATCACGCACTGAGATCGAAGGCAGACTCAAGGAGGCGGCATCGAAGCTCAGTTCAAAGCGCTCCGATGCTATAATCCCTGCACTGGAGGCTGAGCAGAGCGAGCTTCTGAGCAAGCGCTCTGAGATAGTTGACCAGTTCAAGCAGGCCGATTCCCTGCGTGAAAGTGTCAAGGAGCTTGAGGATACTCACACTAAGCTGAGCAATGATTACAATGACCTTATTTCTCTTCGCGAGAACGTCAAAAAAGCTGTTCGTCTCAACGAGCTTGATGAGATAATTACCACCAAGCAGAACCTTGAGGCTGACGAGGCAAGATATCAGATGCTCCACGAGGCCATGTACGGCAGTGAGCTGAGCTTTGATGACGATTTTGTCGCAAAGTCAAGAGAGCTTCTTGAAAACATCAGAAGCGAGGAAAAGATAATTGCACTGAAAAAGGAGCAGCTTGCCGAATGCAACGAGCAGCTCGAATCCGTTGACCGCTCAAGAGTTGGTCTTTGGACCTCCATCAGCAACAATCAGCAGCGTATTGACAGTGTTCTCGAAGAATACGACAAGCTTCTCGATGCACGATATGATGCTGACAGAAGACTTGAGGAATATGAAAACGAGGTAAAGTCCACTCAGATAAGCCCGAAGAATCTGGCGATAATTGTAGGCCTTCTTGCTCTCGGTCTGTTCTTCCTCGGCTTTGTCCACTGGATATTCTTTGTGCTTGCTTTTTTGGTCGGCGGCGGCTTTGTCGCATATCATATTCTCAAGCAGAAGGGCATCATCCCCACTCCCACTTCAGGCATTGAAAACGAGATTCAGGAGATTGACGACGATATCCGCGAGCTCACCCGTTCAAACAGAAAGCTGCTCGACGAACTGGGCGTGCCTCACATTCAGGCAATGCGCGACGAGGTTGCTGAGATGGAACGTGTTTCAACTCTTACCCAGACCGAAGTCGGCAAGAGAAAGAAGCTCAAGGGCGAGATCGAAGAGCTTACTCAGAAATGCAAGGCTATGAAGCAGGAGATAAAGGATTCTCTCAGCTCCTATACAAGAATCGACAGCGACCAGCAGGCTGTGGCTATTATATCCACCCTCGACAAGAAGCAGAGAGAGCATGCGGTGCTCGAGCAGAAGCTTCAGTCAAGCAAGGAAGCTCTCCAGAAAATGCTGGACGGTGCTGATTATGATCTGCTTGTTCTTGAGGCTCAGGAGCTGGAGGAAGAGCTCGGAGTCAAGCAGAAGCTCTCGGGCAACGAGCTCGAGGAAATCGAAAAGCGCACAGACGAGACCTCCGCAAAGCTCCTTGAGGTCGGCACTGAGCTGGCCCGTCGTCAGGCCGAGCTTTCCGGCTGCAGCATGAACCTGCAGGACATCGAGGAATATAACGACAAGATAAAGCTGCTTATCTCAAAGACTGATAAATACAAGTTCGAGCTTGATTCCATCAATATCGCAATCGAAGCTCTGGGTGAAGCCTTTGAGACCATGCAGAGAGATTTCGGTCCTATCCTCAATTTCAAGGCAGGACGTATCCTCAATGAGCTGACCGGCGGCAAGTATCCTTCGGTGTTTATTTCCGAGAGACTTGTTCCTTCTGTAACAGAAGGTCCCAACAGCTCGAATATCCGTAACTGCACAAGCCTGAGCCTTGGCACCAACGACCAGGTCTATCTGGCTCTGAGACTTGCCATTGCAGGAATCTTAAGTGAAGTTCAGCTTCCTGTTTTCCTCGATGATGCTTTCGCTCAGTACGACGACAAGAGAGTCGCTGAGGCAATGTTCTATCTTGCAAAGGAAAGCGGCGGCAAGGAGCTCGGTCAGGTAATAATCTTTACCTGCCACAGCTCTGTTGTTAAGATTGCAAAGGAAATGGGTCTGCAGAATCCCATAATCAAGATAACAGAATAATAAATTCAAACCTCCATGCACTGAGGTGCATGGAGGTTTGAATTTTAATTTGTTTCGTTTTATTGCAAATATAATTTACTGAGTGTATAATACAAGTAAACACCATCCGTGCATTGGCACGGATGGTGCATTTTTATTAATCCCAGCTTATTTTGAGCTCAACCTTTCCTTCTTCGTTGAGTTCCTGCTCGATATTATATTCCTCACAGCAAAGATCACACTCCGTAACCATTCTGATTATTGCTTCCAGCGAATCCTCTGTGAGATTTCTGCAGCAGTCAAGCTCACTTATTCTGCTGCAAAGCTCTTCCATTTCGCAATCCTCCCAATCTTCACCGAGAGCTTCGCTTATGTTCTCCCAGGCGTCCTGTCCAAGCACCATCGACAGCACCTCTTCGGGGTTAGGGCATTCTTCGCCTCGGGATAACCATTCCATGGATATTCCTGCATTTCTTATATCTGAAAGGGATTTTATATTCTCTGCAAGAACCTTGTGATACTCCCTTTCCTGCTCTGTCCAGCCTGCTCTGACCTCTGAAAGCTCTTCGCTCTCGTCCGCTTCGCTGTATTCGTTATCTTCATACTCTTCATCGTATTCGTCTTCGTCATAGCGGTCTTCTTCCCGCTTGAACGGGTCTTCAAGAGCTTTTATAAGGCTTCCGATGTTCTCAGAAGCGACAATATCCGCCAGATTGAACTGAGTTTCCTGAAGTGTATACAAATCTATAAATTCATACAGCGGCGAGAAAACATCTGCATCGTCATAATTTTCCATATCGGAACTGAAAATCACATTCTCATCGGAATCCTCAATTCTCAATCCTGCCTGCCATGTTCCGCCTGCATCGCCTGAGCCTGCGCCCAACTCTCTGAATATTCTTTTTCCGTTTTTAAGTTTTATTTTAAACTGAACCACAAATGAACTGCTGCTGGAATTCGTAACAAAGTCTGTTCTTATTTTCATAAAATGCGCTCCGTTCTGATTTACTTTAGAAAATTATAACACATGTAATAACATTCCGCAATCAGAATAAGGAAATTGAACAAGTCTCCTGCTTTTTATTGATTTGCAAAACACAGCGTGGTATAATAAAATGTAAATATTTTCAATTAACGGAGGATATCCTTTTGAACAACACCAAATCTGCATTTGTCGC
>JAZSNZ010000048.1:0-7824 GCA_045536645.1 Acutalibacteraceae bacterium | reverse complement strand
CCGACTTTGAGGGGAGAATCCCCTCAACTGTCGATTTATATTCCAAATGCGTGCATCAAGCACGCATTTGTTTTTAGTGAGGTGAAACCGTGCACCCAATCGGAATTTACATTCACATACCATTCTGTGTCTCGAAATGCCCATATTGCGACTTTCATTCGGGCAGCTGCGATGATGCTCTCAAGGATACTTACACAAATGCCCTTGTACGCTCAATATCCGAATACAAACAAAAAAACATTTCCGTTGATACGGTCTATTTCGGCGGCGGAACGCCTCCGTTGCTGGGAACTGAAAATCTTCAGCGCGTACTCGAAAGCCTTCACCGCACCTTTTCAATCTCGCAAAACGCGGAAATAACCATGGAGGCAAACCCTGCAGATTCTCTTTATGGCTTTTTTACTGCCATGAAATCATCGGGTGTAAACCGCATATCGATGGGACTGCAGTCAGGAAACGACAACGAGCTTAAGCTTCTCGGGCGCAGGCATACGGCCGCAGACTGCGTAAAAGCGGTGGATGACGCAAGGCGTGCAGGATTAGAAAACATTTCCCTTGATCTGATGCTCGGAATCCCATCACAAGATGCCAAAAGTCTGACCCGAAGTACTGACTTCGTGTCTTCGCTCAGCCCCGAGCATATCTCAGCCTATCTTCTCAAAATCGAAGAGGGAACACCATTCTGGAAAAACACCCCCGATATCCCTGATGAGGACGAAAGCGCAGAGCTTTATGAACAGTGTGTATCAGAGCTCTCTGCAAAAGGTTACACACGATATGAGATATCAAACTTCTCCAAAAAGGGCAGAGAAAGCCGCCACAACTTAAAATACTGGAACGCAGAGGAATATCTCGGTTTCGGTGCATCGGCTCACAGCTTTTTCGGCGGCAGAAGATTTTATTATCCCCGAAGCACCGAAGATTTTATCAACGGAATATCCCCCGTTGATGACGGCGAAGGCGGAAGTGAAGAGGAGTATGCAATGCTGAGGCTTCGCCTTGCGGAAGGAATAACCGAGCAGGGCTGGCAGCGCCGTTTCGGCACAAACATTCCCGAAAGTATACGCAGAAACGCGCAAAATCCGCAATTAAAAACGCTCATTATATCTGACGAAAATTCTGTAAGACTTACAGGAGACGGCTTTCTTTTATCAAATAGTGTTATTTGTGCATTGTTGACATAAACATACGACAAATTTCGTTTAATTAAATAATTATAATGTTGTAACTTCCATAATTAAAATGTCTGTGCTATAATAATTAAAATTTATTAAGGGGTGTTGTGCACAAATGCAGAAAATAAGAATATTTTGCGATACATCTTCAGATATTTCCAAAGAGCTTGCAAAAGAGCTTGATATAGAAATGTTCCCGATTCCTGTAGCGTGGGGAGAGAAGAATCTGCAGGACGGCGTTGATTATACATACGAAGAATTCTGGGATTTGCTTGAGAGTACGAAGGTCATGCCCACAACCTCCCACATTTCCCTCGATACCACCTCTCAGGCATATCTCAAGGCCTACGAGGAAGGCTGTGAGGCTGTTATCCATGTTACCAACAACAGCAAGAACAGCGGTATGTTCAATACTGCAAACATAGCAAAGAAATTCTTTTTTGAGGAGCATCCCGAGGCAGCAGGCAAGTTCAGAATTGAGCCTGTTGACTCCCACACATTTACGCTCGCTTATGCACTGCCTGTAATTTACGGCGCAAGACTTCGCAACAACGGAGGTACAGTTGACGAGATACTCGAGCTTATGGACGAGGTAGTCCACAGAGCAGAGATCTACATGGTCGTTTACGATCTTAAGTTTGCGCGTATGTCGGGCAGAATAAGTGCGGCATCTGCAATAGTTGGCGGTGCACTGGGAATCAGACCAATAATGAGCATGATACACGGTGAGACAGCAACCGTTGAAAAGCTCCGCGGAGACAGCAAGGTCATTCCTGCACTTGTCAAGGCAGTTCAGAATAACATGGACCCGAAATTCAATGAGTATGCTGTAGTCAGAGGCACTCCCGAGGATGAAGCAATGCAGCTTGAAAAGGAAGTTGGCAAAGCAACAAAGATGAAATCCATGGGCATATTCAAGCTCGGTGCTGCAGTAGGCATAAATGTCGGCCCCAAGGCAATGGCGGTAGTCATTCTCGGCAAGGATAGACGCAAATAATAAATCAAAGAGTTAAGAAAAGCAGTTTTCTTAACTCTTTTCTCTTGCAACGCAAGGCAAAGCAGTGTATTATAATCCCAAAGCATTTGAAAGGACTGACCGCAGGATGTCATCAACATGGGGCAGCAGTTTAAAAATATCAATATTCGGTGAAAGCCACGGCGTCGGTATAGGTGTTGTCATCGACGGACTGCCTGCAGGTGAAAAGCTCGATATGGAGGAGCTGCAGTTCCAGATGAGCCGCCGTGCTCCGGGCAATGACAATACGGCCACTCCCAGAAAGGAGCAGGATCTTCCCGAGATATGCTCGGGTGTGCTCAATGGTGTAACAACAGGCGCACCTCTCTGCGCTGTAATAGAAAACTCCAATACCCGCTCGGTCGATTATGAAAAGCTTGCAAGGCTCCCAAGACCCGGCCATGCTGATTACACAGGTGCAGTTCACTATAACGGTTATAACGATGTTCGAGGCGGCGGACATTTTTCAGGCAGACTCACAGCACCGCTTACTTTCGCAGGTGCAGTATGCAGACAGATACTTGCAAATCGAGGAATTACCGTTGGCGGCCATATCTATGCTATAGGCAATGTGTATGACAGACCCTTTGACCCTGTAAAGATAAACTCCAAAATCCTCACAGAGCTTGGCAAAAACTACTTTGCACTTATGGACCCGACAAAGGAAGACCAGATGCGAAGAACCATAGTGGAAGCCAAGGAGGCCCTCGACAGTGTGGGCGGTATGGTTGAAATAGCAGTAACAGGAGTTCCTGCAGGTATCGGTGACCCCATGTTCGGCGGCGTTGAAAACGTGCTTTCCTCTATCGTTTTTGGCGTTCCTGCTGTAAAGGGTGTCGAATTCGGCGCAGGCTTCAATGTCACCCGCATGCGAGGCAGCGAGTGCAATGACCCCTACGCCATCGACGGCGATAATATCATAACCCTCACAAACAACTGCGGCGGAATACTGGGCGGCATAACAAACGGTATGCCGATCATCATGCGTGCGGCGGTAAAACCCACACCGTCCATTTCCCAGAAACAGCAGACAGTTGATCTGAGAGAAAAGCAGGAGACAATGCTGTCCATAGGCGGCAGGCACGACCCCTGCATCGTTCCCAGAGCACTTCCTGCAATAGAATCCGCAGTGGCGATTGCAATAGTTGATCTGATGAAGTCGGAAGGCAAACTCAACTAATATAATGAATTAGGAAAATGAGAACAAAATATAAATAATATACAGGGAAGTATTGACAAAGTGATAAAATACTTATAAGATTTCAGTAACGGTATAATCTGCTGCAAATAAAGCGGCAAATATCGAATATAATTTGACCGAATAAGGAGGTGCGAAGCAAATGGTATTCGAGAAGGTAAAGGCTATCCTTGCAGAGCAGTTTGATGTTGAGGAGGACTCCATCACCACTGAGACCAACATTCAGGAGGATCTTGGCGCTGATTCCCTCGACGTTGTAGACCTCATCATGTCCATCGAGGATGAGTTTGAGTTTGAGGTTCCCGATCATGAGGTTGAGAACATCAAGACTGTCGGCGCTCTTGTTGACTTCATTTCTGCAAACAAATAATTGTATGAAATAAATTAACCGCAGCGGTTATCCGCTGCGGTTTTATTTTTTTATCCTGTATTCGTATACTTTGAATTTCAATATGCCTGTACGCTCATAGCTTGCCGAATAGGTTTTAACCTGTTTAAATCCCATGGAAACATACAGGTTTTCGGCGGCGATGTTACCCTCAAGCACCTCAAGACTTACATATTCATGATGTCTCAGCTCAGCCTCAATAATAGCATTATCCACCATCTCTCTGGCAAAGCCGCGTCGGGTGTAGGCGGGCAGAACCCCGAGAAGATCGATTTCGGTATAATCAACATAATCCCAGATGATTGCAGCAGCTACAGGCTTTCCATCAAGCTCTCCGAAGACGAGCTTGCGGCTTTCAAGGGCCTCTCTCAGAAGAGTCTCATCGGGGAAGTAACCCATTTTCCAGTTGGGTATATAGGGGGATGTTTCTATAAGTTCGCTGTAGAAATTATATACGGTATCAAATTCGGATTCATCAGGGCATCGGAAGCAAAATTTCATTCAAGATCAGTCCAGTTCATTGAAAGTGAAATATCCGCCCATTTTCTGCGCTCCTTATCAAAACAGTAGGCTGAGTATGGGGGGGAGTCAAGCAAAGGAACAACGGAAGGAAAATAATTTGCGGCAATGTTTAAATCATAAGTGCCGTAAAATTCGGGTCGGGCAAGATACTCGTCAGACTCCGTTCCGGAGAAGAATCGCCAGCCGCTGTCTGAATACTCCGTTGGCATGACACGGTAGAAAATATAGAGCTTTTTTCCTAAAACAAGCAGAGTGTCGGGAATGCGGCAGGTGCCGCGGCCTGACAGAATCGGCTTTATTTTTTCGTCGGGGATAATAAATTTTTTATCGTAACCCATGTTATCAGTTCCTTATCTTGTTCTTATCCAGTCAAAACGCAGATATTCCGCATTCTGCAAAAACTTACCCACTCCCGAAGCCGAGCGGCAGGCAAACATATCGCTTTGGGGAGCGATGCAGTACATTTCTGAGGCAAGGCGCTCTGCACTGTCTGCAGAAACCTCGCCTGTTATTCTCCATTCCAGAGTCCTTGAGGAAATAAGTGCAGGAACAATGCCGCATTCTTCGTTCCATCTTTTCGCAACAGATGCCAGCACATAGGCAGAGGGGCATTCATTCCAGCCGCCGATGGGCAGTGTGCAGAGAATATCCCAGGGAGTAGCGGAATGGAATTTAAGTATAAGAATTACATCACAGTCAATGTCGGGCTTTGTCAGCGCATCGGTGATATTGCCTGCGGAGGCCGAGCGCTTTTCAAAGCCGATTATGTCGAAATTACCGTTTCTGTCAGCCTTGAGCTGGGTTAAAAGCAGATTGCTGTTTGCATCCATTGCTCTTGTGCGAATGTCCTTTATTCCGAAATTTATAAGGCTTTCTGGAGCATCGATGAATTTGTCCTTCTGATAATCGAGCATATCGAGATTTGCGTAGATATTGCGCACAAGCTCATCGTCGGGAAAGACTATCACAGGCGTGTAACCCAGCATCTGAGCTTCATACATAAGCTCGTTATAGCGTTTTACGACAGCGTCAAAGTCATCACCCGAAAAAGCCTCGTAATCATCGCACAGCTGAACGATGGCCTTTGCAGAGTCGTTTAGCTCAATGCTCGGCACAATTTCAGGTACATCAGCTTCCGATATGATCTCTTCGGGAAGAGGTTCCTCCTTGCCGCAGGAGCAGGTGCAGCCTGCAAAAGAGAGCAAAAGGGCGGCGATAAGTACAAAAGCTGAAATTTTAAACTTCATTCTGATCCTCCTTATTGCAGGGAGTGAAAAATCTAACTTCATCGCGGTGCAGATAATAGACCACCAGCGGTTTGTTCGATTCAAGGGTATAGTCTATGGTGTTGAGAGTGCCTTTTGATTTTCCGTTCCACAGAGCCACCACAAAATCGGCATTGTCCACAATAGTGCGGTTTCGCACCAGCGGAGCTATTTTTCCGAACAGACTGTAATCGGGTAGATATTCCTCAGTAGGGATATTGCGCATTTTGGCAAACTGAGCGGCCAGAGAGTCAACGCCCCTTGCTCCGCCTGAGATAACGGCAGTGACTTCGTCGGGCATCAGATCGCCAAGCAGTTCATAAAAGCGATCAAAACTCAGTGAAATATCACGTGAGCCTACGACAGCGATCTTCATAATACCCCGCCTTTCTCCGATTTATTACATATATTATATACAAAAAAGCAAGCCCTTTCAACCGCATTGGTATGTAATTAAAACTTAATTTCCAAAAAAACTTGAAACGTAGTTCAAAATATGCTATCTTATAATTGGGGAAAGTTGGATTTGAGGTGATTCTACAGTGCTTGTACTTTCAATAGAATCTTCCTGCGATGAGACTGCCGCCGCGGTAGTAGAGGACGGCAGACGGGAGCTTTCAGGCGTTGTTGCCTCGCAGGTCGAGAGACACGTTGTTTTCGGCGGCGTGGTTCCCGAAATCGCAAGTCGGATGCATACAGAATGCATTTCGGGAGTTGTTTCCGAAGCACTTGCAAAGGCAGGAAAGACGATAGAGGATATGGATGCCGTGGCGGTAACTGCCGCACCGGGACTTATCGGAGCACTGCTGGTTGGCGTAAACTTTGCAAAGGGTCTTGCTTTTTCAGCAAATAAGCCTCTTGTTCCGGTACATCACCTCCGAGGTCATATCGCGGCCAACTACATAGCACACCCCGAGCTCAAGCCTCCATTTCTGTGTCTGGTTGTATCGGGCGGACACAGCCATATAGTAAAGGTCAATGATTACACCGATATGGAGATAATCGGCAGAACAAGGGACGACGCCGCAGGCGAAGCCTTTGACAAAACAGCCCGTACAATGGGTTTGCCGTACCCCGGCGGAATCCATCTTGACAAGCTGGCTGAAAACGGAGATCCCAACGCTTTCAAATTCACAATTCCGAGACTTACAGACGGCCCTTATGATTTCTCGTTTTCAGGAATAAAGACAGCAGCAATAAATATAATGCATAATCTTGAGCAGAAGGGTCAGCCCATACCGAAGGAAGACCTTGCAGCGTCAATTCGAGCAAGTGTTGTCCATATGCTGACAAGGAAGTTTATATCGGCTGCAAAGGATCTGGGCGAAAAGACACTGGTGCTTGCAGGCGGAGTTTCCGCTAACAGACTGCTTCGCTCCCGTATGGAGGAACTTGCAAGGGAAAACGGAATGAAGTTATATTATCCGCCCTTGTCCTTATGCGGAGACAATGCGGTGATGATAGGCTCGCAGGGCTATTACGAGTTTATGGCAGGCCGCAGGGCAGACATGAGCCTCAATGCAGCGGCGGCAATGTCTATCGACAAAGAGTTCTGAGTTAATATGTACAAAAACATTGGAAAAATCTCGTAAAAATCTCCGATGAAATTGTTTAAATATTCACAAATATAGTGTATAATTCAATTCGGATAAAAAGAGAAAAAGGAGAGATACTAAAATGTGGTTTTTCAAGAAAAAAGCAAAAAATGTCTCTGACGAAAGGAGCACTACAACTATGACCAACAACAAGAGTATCCTTAGCTGGATCGACGAGATGACCAAGCTGATGAAGCCGGACAACATTGTCTGGATTGACGGCAGCGAGGAGCAGCTCGAGGCACTGCGCAAGGAAGCATGTGAGAGCGGCGAGCTTCTCAAGCTCAACGAGGAAAAACTCCCCGGCTGCTACTATCACAGAACTGCTGTCAACGACGTAGCACGTGTTGAGGGCAGAACCTTCATCTGCACCCCCACCAAGGAAGAGGCAGGCCCCACCAACAACTGGATGGAGCCGGCAGAAGCATACAAGATGCTTTATGCTATCGCTGAGGGTCGCTATGCAGGCAGAACCATGTATGTTATCCCCTACTCCATGGGCCCCATCGGTTCTCCCTTCTCTAAGGTCGGTATCGAGCTTACTGACTCTATCTATGTTGTTCTCAACATGGCTATCATGACCAGAGCAGGCAAGGCTGTTCTCGATGCATTTGATGAGAACTCCAACGACTGGGTACGCGGTCTCCACGCTAAGTGTGACATCGA
>JAZSNZ010000088.1:0-4124 GCA_045536645.1 Acutalibacteraceae bacterium | reverse complement strand
GACCAAATGGTCTGCGGTTTGTTTTTGCAGAAAGTTAAGAAAAGCTCTTGCAATCTGCAAAAAATTATGATATGATTACGCCAATTTATGAAAGAATAGCAAGCGTTCCCATGCGTAGCAAGTCAACATACTGACCTTTTGGTCTGGCTTGTTTTAAATTGCGAGACTCATGTATAACTGTAAAGCTATGCATGGAGTCTTTTTATATTGTCTTTCAATCCTGTGTATAGTTTTACTATACACAGGACTTCTTTTTTACCGGAGGATAATAATATGAAAACAAAAATAGTGACAAAGACCTCAGTTTTTTCATCTGGCAGAGATACGGTATTTGAAAAACTGCAGGAAATACAGACCTTGCAGTATATTGCATATCCCTATGCTGTTTTTGAGCCTGTATCGGTCGGACGTGGACTTAAATGGCACTCAGGTGAGGTCTTTGAGTTTAAGTTCAGGCTCTTCGGTTTTATCCCATTCGGCATACATAGAATTAATATAGTGGCTTTTGATATAAACGAAGGGATATATACGGAAGAAGGCAATAAGCATGTCCCTGTCTGGAATCACAGGATAATACTTGAGGATTCTGATGACGGCTCGGTAAGATATACTGATGAAGTGGAAATCGGCGCAGGATGGAAAACTCCATTTGTGTGGCTCTGGGCGTCAATGTTTTATGCCCACAGGCAGAAGAAATGGAAGAAGCTTCTGAAGAAAACAGATAGAGGCAAGTAATAATAAACGCCGCACTTAAAAAGTGCGGCGTTTGAACGCATATTAAGTTAAGGGGGATTCCCCCTTAAAACCCCCACAGGGGCTTTGCCCCTGACCCCACGATTTTTTAAGAAAATCGAGTAAAACTTTATTTCTGGAAAAGTTTGTTGGTCTGATAACGGGGTTCACATGTAAGGTTTATACCAAGCTTTCTGAGCGTAGTGGAATCAACCTCACTGAGAATAACACTCGAGTGTGCTTCGCAGTCCTTAAGCTTTGACAGTTGCTGCAGGGCAAGAGCTGCATTGGGGTCTGTTGCACCGCATATCGAAAGTGCAAGAAGAACCTCATCAGTGTGGAGTCTTGGGTTGATACCTCCCAGATGTTCAACCTTGAGCTTCTGCACAGGCTCGATAAATTCAGATGAGATAAGGTGCAGCTCATCGGGAAGGTCGCAGAGAGCCTTCAGCGCATTGAGAAGCATTGCAGATGTAGCACCAAGCAGGTCTCCGTTCTTACCTGTGATTATTCTGCCGTCCGACAGCTCAATTGCCGCAGTGGGCTCTCCTGTTTCCTCCGAAAGCTCCATGGCCGCATCTATAACAGGTCTGCACTCTGCAGTAATTCCTGCCTGCTTCATTATAAGCTCTATCTTACGGACAGGCTCTATTCCCTCTACTCCTTGCTTGGCAAGACACATTGCAGAATAGTATCTTCTGACAATCTCCTGACGTGAAGCCTCACAGCAGGCGTTATCATCATTTATGCAGTTGCCTGCCATATTAACACCCATATCTGTCGGTGACTGATACGGACAGGTGCCGAATATCTTACAGAAAATATCATCGAGAACAGGGAAAATCTCAACATCGCGGTTGTAGTTGACAGTTGGCACACCGTAAGCCTGCAGATGGAAGGGGTCTATCATATTGACATCGTTGAGATCTGCTGTTGCAGCCTCATAAGCAAGGTTTACAGGGTGCTTTAGAGGCAGATTCCATATGGGGAAGGTCTCAAACTTTGCATAGCCTGCTCTTATCCCATGCTTATGCTCGTGATAAAGCTGAGAGAGGCAGGTGGCCATCTTGCCGCTGCCGGGACCGGGGCCTGTTATAACAACGAGCTTACGCTCGGTCTCTATATATTCGTTCTTGCCGTAGCCTTCATCGCTTACAATCTTTTGCACGTCGTTAGGATATCCCTCAATGGGATAGTGCTTGTAATTCTTGATTCCAAGCATTGTAAGACGCTTTATGAAGGCATCTGCCGCAGGCTGCCCGTTATATTGTGTGACAACAACACTGCCCACATAAAGACCGATCCCACGGAAAGCATCGATAAGGCGGATAACTTCCATATCATAGGTGATATTAAGATCGCCGCGCTTTTTGTTGCTCTCGATAACACTTGCGTTGATGGTTATGACTATCTCTGCCTCGTCCTTGAGGGCAAGGAGCATATTCACCTTACTGTCAGGTGCAAAGCCGGGCAGTACACGTGCTGCGTGGAAATCATCGAACAGCTTGCCGCCGAATTCAAGGTAAAGCTTACCGCCGAATACCGACAGTCTGTTCATTATGTGCTCCGACTGAAGCCTTATGTATTTTTTATTGTCAAAGCCGATGCGTGCCATCAGAAGGTGCCCCCTTTGTTTTATCAACGAAAGATATTATAACACCATATGCAGTCGTAAAGCAATACAAAAAAGCACTGTTTGCAGATTTAAATACTGCATACAGTGCTTTTGTACTTTTATATATCGCCCTGTTTGTAAGCCTCCAGTGCAAGGGCAAGCTGGTCAGGACAGGAAGTGTTCTTCATTCCGCACTTGATGCCCTTTAAACGGCTTATAGCTTCGTCAACTTCCATTCCCTCTACCAAAGCTCCTACGCCCTTGAGGTTGCCGTTGCAGCCGCCTGTGTAGATGACATTCTTTATCTTGCCGTCTTCTATATCAAAGTTAATCTGCCTTGAGCAGGTTCCTTTTGTTGCATATGTATGTGCCATAAGGGTTATCCTTTCAATCAAAGATTTTTATTAAGTTTTTCACCAAGAGTTACAAGGCGGTCGAGCATATCATCAGGAGTCGTATAGGTTCCGATAGTACGTGCCTGCCTTGTGTACATTCCGTGGAAATCAGAGCCGCCTGTTGCGATAAGTCCGTTATCTGCGGCAAAGCGTTCGATATATTCGCTCTGCTCGGGCGAGCTGCTGGGGCACCATGCCTCAACACCATGGAGACCGTGCTCACAAAGCTCAGGCATGAGCTCGATGCTGTCGTACTGGAAGGGATGTGCAAGGACAGTTACGGCACCTGCACTGATAAGCAGGTCAAGAACCTCAAACACATCGGGATACTCTACCTCAACAAGACAGGAGCCTGTGCCGGGAGCAAAAAGCTCATCGTAAAGCTCGCCGTATGTTGTGGTGGAATAGCCGCAGTTCATGAGCGCATTCATAATATGCTGCTTGAAAATATTGGTGCTTCCTGTTGCGCACTTTGTTACCATTTCAACCGTGAGAGGATATTTCCTCATTACTCGGGCGAGCATCTGCTGCATTGCTTTTTTGCGTGCGTCACTGGTACGTTTGCAGATGCCTACAAGCTTATCGGGACGACTGCTCATATAGCCGAGAATATGTACCTTCCTGCCTCTTGTTTTATCGAAGCAGGACATTTCAACACCGGGAATTACGGTGACTCCCTGACGCTCTCCTATGACCCTTGCTCTGCTTGCGCCTGCAAAGGTATCATGATCTGTTACCGCAATTGCGGAAAGGGTGCTTCTTTTTGCTATCGCCACCAGCTCGTCAAGACCTGTTGAGCCGTCTGATATTTTGGTGTGACAATGCAAATCTGCCGGCATATTGTATTTCTCCTTTCAGAGCCTCATTGACCTCTGCCCTGCTCTGTTTATTTCTCCATTACAAGCCGCACAGCGCCAACACTCGGGCGGCATATTAACACTTAATTCTTATGGGCAGAGTAAAGGAGCATTTTGCAAACCTAAAATCGGGCGCAAATCCCCTCAATTGTATTATACATCAAATTTTAGATTTAAGCAAGTGCAAAAATCTAAAAAAGCGCAAAAACAAACGGCACTCTCAACGAGTGCCGTTATGGAGCGGAATACGAGGCTCGAACTCGCTACCTCCACCTTGGCAAGGTGGCGCTCTACCAGATGAGCTAATTCCGCGTGTCAACGAAAGAAATTATATCATAATTTTTGTAAATGTCAATGGGTAATTTGATTTTTTACCAACAATATTTTTGCTTTTATTTTCATCTATTGAATAATCCATTCTTATGCCTTATGATATAATTGTACTCATAATGATATAATTGTACTCATACTAAGAAGGTGGGAAAATGAATTTTGAAAAGCTCATTGAGCTTGAATCGGCAAGAG
>JAZSNZ010000207.1:0-7062 GCA_045536645.1 Acutalibacteraceae bacterium | reverse complement strand
TCAAGTGAACAGAGGGAATGAGTGATATGCTCAAGTGCATCACCGATGGGGTGAGCAAAGTCATACATGGGGTAGATGCACCATTCGTCACCTGTGCGGTGGTGTGTCATGTGCTTTATTCTGTAGATAACAGGGTCACGCATATTCCAGTTGCCTGATGCGAGATCAATCTTTGCACGAAGAGTCATCTTTCCGTCGGGGAATTCACCGTTCTTCATTCTCTCGAACAGATCGAGGCTTTCCTCCATGGGTCTGTCACGATAGGGAGAGGTGGCAGGGGTGTTGTAATCACCGCGCATTTCCTTCATCTGCTCAGGAGTGAGCTCGCAGACGTATGCAAGACCTTTCTTGATAAGCTCCACGGCAAATTCGTAGGTCTGCTGGAAATATTCGGAAGCAAAGCAATAATTATCCCAGTCATAGCCAAGCCAATGAATGTCGTTCTTTATTGCTTCTACAAATTCTTCCTTTTCCTTTGTGGGGTTTGTGTCATCCATACGAAGGTTGCAGGTGCCACCGAACTTTTCAGCCATACCAAAGTCTATGCAAAGTGCTTTTACATGACCGATGTGGAGCCAGCCGTTGGGCTCGGGCGGAAAACGGGTGTGAACCTTCATGCCTTCACAGCGCTGACCGGGCTTAAGATCATCGATGATAGCCTGCTCGATAAAGCTGGAAGCAGAGTTTTCTTCGTTGGTTACATTAAGGATTTCTTCGGGCATAGTATATTTCCTCCTTAAGAGAGCTTTTCTAAACCAATGTTAAGACGGCGGAGAGATTCCTCTCTGCCGAGAATACCGAGAACTTCGACTGCACCGCCAGGTGTAACGGTTCTGCCCGATGCAGCTATTCTGACAGGCCACATGAGAAGGCCGTTCTTGACCTCAAGCTTTACAGCAAGATTGATAAGGCAGTCGTGGATAGTGTCGGTGTTCCATTCTGCCAGTGCCTCAAGCTCGGGGATAGCAGCCTCAAGCATCTGCTTACTGCTTTCGATGGAGCTCTTTGACTTCTTGTTTACGAAGAAATCAAGGGGATAGTCATCGAGTGTATCGACAAACTCAAGCTGAGCGGGAATTTCGGAGAGAACCTCAGTTCTCTGATGCAGGCATTCTGCGATAAGCATTGTATCTGCCTGCTCACTCTTTACTCCTTCGCGGATAAAGGGGAGAGCTGTTTCGTGGAACTTATCAAGCTCCATCGCTCTTATATATTCTGCGTTGACCCAGCGCATTTTATCAGGATCGTAAATTGCGGGAGATTTGGAAATGCCGTCAATGTCAAATGCCTCGATAAGCTCGGGGAGAGAGAATATCTCACGCTCACCCTTGGGAGCCCAACCGAGAAGTGCGATGTAGTTGATGATTGCTTCTGTGAGATATCCCTTTGCAACGAGATCCTGATAGGAAGCGTCGCCGTTTCTTTTGGAAAGCTTGTTCTGTGCGTCCTTCATAATGGGAGAGCAGTGAACATATACGGGCTTTTCCCAGCCGAATGCATCGTAAAGAAGGTTATACTTGGGGGTGGAGGAGAGGTATTCACTGCCCCTGACCACGTGAGTGATATTCATCAGGTGGTCGTCAATTACATTTGCAAAATTATAGGTGGGAAGACCGTCGGTTTTGAGGAGAATCTGATCCTCAAGCTCCTCATTGTCAACAGTGATGGTACCGAATACAGCATCGTCAAAGGAAGTCTTGCCTTCCTTGGGCATCTTCTGACGAATTACATAAGGCTCGCCTGCCTCAGCTCTTCTGCGTGCTTCCTCAAGAGGAATATCACGGCAGTGACCGTCGTATTTTGCAATTCCACCTGCGGCTTCTCTGACTTGGGCAAGACGTTCCTCGGAGCAGAAGCAGTAATAAGCGTGTCCGCTTTCGCAGAGCTGCTCAGCGTATTTTTTATAGATGTCTCTGCGCTCAGACTGGATATAGGGGCCGTACTCGCCGCCGACATCGGGGCCTTCATCCCAGTTAAGACCTGTTTCCTTGAGAGTTGCAAAAATCACTTCACAGGCACCCTCGACATATCTGCCCTGGTCGGTGTCTTCGATTCTGAGAATAAAGTCACCGCCGAGCTTTTTGGTAAGAAGATATTCATAGAGAGCGGTGCGGAGGTTTCCTATATGCATATAGCCTGTAGGAGAGGGAGCAAATCTTGTTCTTGCTTTCATGGGCATAAACACCCTTTCTTTGAATTTTCAATTACAGCTTATAATACCGCAATATCTTCCGTCCGTCAACAAAAAGAAATCAAAATGTACACATAAAAACTATTGTTTTTTTATTCCCGATGATGTAAAATTATCTAAAATATAATAGCGGAGGTATTGCTATGTGGTTTATTGGTCTCAGCTTTCCGCAGATTCTCATAGGAATTGCTGTCAGATGTCTGATAATTTTCGGTATTCTTCCGATTCATGAATATGCTCATGCCAGAATGGCATATGCTCTTGGTGACGATACGGCAAGTCTTAAAGGAAGAATGACCCTCAATCCTATTGCTCATGTGGATTGGGTCGGTGCTGCATGTATCATGCTTATTGGCTTTGGTTGGGCAAAGCCTGTACCTGTAAACCCCTATAACTTTACAAACAGAGCTCATAAAAAGCGCGGCATGGCACTGACTGCCCTTGCAGGTCCTCTTTCGAATCTTATAGTTGCATTTATCGGTATCTTTATTCTCAGACTGCTTTATTCCTTTTCGGGTATTGTCATGTGGGAATTTACCAACGGAATGATTATGCAGTATGCTTTCGTCTGGTTTACAGTTATCAACATTTCTCTTGCAGTGTTCAATCTTATTCCCATTCCTCCTCTTGACGGTTCGAAGATTCTCGCTGCGTTCATTCCCGACAGGATTCTGTATAAAATTTCCGAATTTACAAGTAAATACGGAATGATTATAACTATCGCATTTATTGCACTTATCTATTCAAATGCACTTGATGCACCTCTCGGATGGCTCAAGGGAATCGTTTTTGACGGTCTCTGGAACGGAGCAGACTGGTTGTTTAACCTTATAGGCCTCGAAGTCGGAAGCATCGGTTGATAATCATGGAGAAACCAAGTTACAAGCTTGAGGTGTTTGAAGGGCCGCTTGACCTTCTGCTTCACCTCATTTCAAAAAATCAGCTCGATATTACTGATATCCCAATATCAGAGCTTCTTACTCAATATCTTGAGCATATTGAATATATGCGAAGGGAAAATCTTGACATAGCAAGCGAATTTCTTACCATGGCATCACGTCTGGTGTATATAAAGACAGTGAGTCTTATGCCTAAATCCGAGGAGGCAGAGGAGCTTAAGAAAGAGCTTGTGGGCGAACTTATGGAATATCAGCTCTGCAAGCAGATTGCAGAAAAGCTTGCCCTGCGAGCAAACTTCGATTCCTTCGTCAAGGACGAATCTCCCATTGAGTTTGACAGAACATATACACTTTCCCATGAAGCTATCGTGATATACAAGGCTTATCTTGCAGCTGTGGGCAGAGGAAAGCGCAAGCTTCCGCCGCCGGTTGACAGTTTCAAGCCCCTTGTTGCCACAAGAATAATTTCCGTGCCCGAAAAAGCAATAAGCATTCTTAAACGGCTGTACAGAAAAACTACCGTTACATTTGATGAGCTTTTTGAGGCAGCGGAATCGAGAAGTGAGATGGTTGCAACATTCCTTGCGCTTCTTGAATTAATTAAAAAGAACCGTATTGAGATTGACGAAAACGAAAATCTCACAATGGCTAACGGCGGTGGACGTACTTGGAAATCAAAGAATTAAGAAGTGCTGTTGAGGCTATCTTGTTCGCCTGCGGCGAGCCTGTGGCCACAGACAGACTGGCTGAAGTCCTTGAAACGGACGAGCAGACCATACATTATGTTTGCCGTGAGCTTTCAGAAATGCTTACGGATAATGGCAGAGGCATAACACTTGTAAAGGTCGATGACAGATATCAGCTCTGCACGGTGGATAAATTTGCTCCTCAGATAAGAGCGATGCTTGATATTCGCAGAAACACACCTCTTTCAGCAGCTGCAATGGAAACTCTTGCGGTAATAGCTTATAACGAGCCTGTTACCAAGAATTTCATTGAGCGTGTGCGTGGTGTTGACTGCTCAGGCGTTGTTTCGAGCCTTGTTGTGAAGGGGCTTATTGAGGAATGCGGACGCCTTGAGGTTCCGGGCAGACCAATGCTTTATAAAACCACACTGCAGTTTTTGCGCTGCTTTGGACTTGAATCACTTGAAAATCTTCCTGCGTTGCCGGGTGAAACTGCATCGGGCGAGATTGAAGGACAGATGAGTATAGAAGAAGTCATACAGCGTCAGCGCGAGAAGGCACAGCAGGAGGAAAGCGACGAAGCTGAACAAACAAATGAGAAATAAGAGGACTGTGAGATGGCAGTGTTTCTGCTGATTTTAAAAATAATCGGTATAACACTTCTGTCGACTTTAGGTCTCATTATCCTCATTTTGTGTATACCTGCATTTGTTTATCTGAAATTTGACAACGAGCTTACAGCAGAAGCCAGATTTCTTTTCTTCAGATTCAAGGTTTATCCCTCTGATAAGGAAGAGCCGGGAATAGTAGAAAAGCTTGTTCTTAAGTTCTGGCGATATCTTATCGGCGCATCGGGGAAGACATCAGACGCACAAAATCTTGCTGATATATCTGATGAAGCAGGATTTAAAGCACTTTTCGATGACAGAGGTGCTTCTGGTGCCATAAGCTTTCTGTGGCAGGTACTTGTTATTCTGTTCGGACGGTTTGTGAAAGTTGTCCGAGGTGTGGCAGTATCAAAATTTGATCTTAAAATCGATGTTGCAGGTGATGATGCGGCAGAAGCTGCACTTCGTTACGGTAAGATGTGCGGTATTATATTTCCCTTGCTGTCGTTTATATTTCAGAACGTTAAAACCTATAAGCATGAGATTGACATGCGGCCGGAATTTGAGAAAAAACTTGAATACGATAATGTGGATCTGAATGTGACACTTCGGATCTGCCCAATAATAATTGCTGCTCATATAATTGCGCTGCTGTTTGATCTCATTGTATCGGAGACTAAGCGGCAGGTTGCTGAAAATCTTGCAGCGGCAAATGTAAAATCTAACTAAGGCGGTGCTTTTATGACTGATCATCCCATCAACGGACTTATGGACACTACTCTTGAAAAAATCAAGCAGATGGTGGATGTGTCCACTGTTGTAGGAGAGCCCATTGTAACAGAGGGCAACTCCATAATACCTATTTCAAAGGTGACCTACGGCTTTGCTTCCGGTGGCTCTGATTTCCCCAGCAAATCGCAGAAGGATCTTTTCGGCGGCGGAAGTGCAGCGGGCGTTACCGTTACTCCGCTTGCATTTATTGTTATTACTGCAAGCGGTTCGGTAAAGATGCTTCCGATAAACTCTAAGCCTGATGCGGCAGATAAGGCCGTTGCAATGATTCCTGATATTGTTGATAAAATCTCTGAGATTATAGCGACCAAGAAGCAGCCGAAGAAGGAAGATATTGTTATAGATGAGTAAAATCTCCTTAAACGGCAGATACTAACAAAGCGAAGCCGATAATATACGGCAAAAAACGTTTTGGAGGAAACTATGAACAGACTTTTCAGATTCACCGGTGCTTTGATGGTGATACTGATGATCGCTTCGGTTTTTACAGTAAGTGTCTCAGCTGATGTGTTGGGCGTTCAGGCAAAAAATACAGTTTCTCAGCCTTTGCCTGTTCCGACTATTTCTTCTGAATCAGCATGCGTGCTTGATGTAAATACAGGCGAAGTGATTTACGCAAAAAATGAGCATGAGAACAGGCCGATAGCAAGTACCACTAAAATTATGACTGCTCTGCTTGCCCTCGAAAGAGGAAATATAGGGGATGATGTAGTCATCACACGTGATATGCTGGGCGCAACGGGTACTCTGCTGAATCTCCAGGAGGGGTGGTATATAACCCTTTATGATCTTGTAGTGGGTGCATTGGTCATTTCCGGTAATGATGCAGCCGATGCAATAGCAGTTACCGTAGGCGGCACAAAGGACAACTTTGTCTCAATGATGAACGAACGTGCAGCAGAGATCGGAATGCTCAACACGCACTTTGACACACCATCGGGCCTTGACGAGTTTTCAGACGGTGCTCATTATTCAACTGCATATGATATGGCACTGCTTGGTGCTGAAGCATCAAAAAACGAAGACTTGCTGAATATCACTTCCGCAGTCGAATCTATCATTTATCTTGGCAATCCCAAGACAATCAGATACCTTTACACTCATAACTATCTGGTTTCCACACAGAAATATGAAGGATGCGATGGAATAAAGACGGGCTACACCGACAGGGCAGGCTATTGCCTTGTTACTCATGTTGAACGTGAGGGTGTAAACCTTGTCTGTGTCACACTTAACGGCGCAGACCGTTTCAATGACCACCGAGCACTTTATGATTACGCGCTTTCGCTGTATACAACGTATAATGTGGATAAATCCGATGCACAGCAGCTTTCATATGTTATAGGCGGTGAAGAGGATACTGTGGATCTGAAATGTGAGCTTGCTGACTTCCCTGTAAGAAGCGAATATGCAGACAAAATAGAAGTTAAAATAAATACTGACAGCTTTATTTACGCTCCTGTTGCAGAGGGTGAATACCTCGGAACTGTACAGTATGTATATGGAAGCACTGTGATTGCCGAATTTCCGCTTATAGCAAAAGGCAGTGTAGGTGCTGTTGATGAGCCGTGGCTGACGGCGTATGTTGAGGCAATAAAATATAAAAACGGAGGGTGACAGAACTGTCGCCTTCCGTTTATCTGCGAAAAGGACGGATAAAATATGGAAGTCAGACTTCAGAAATTTATAGCTGACTGCGGTGTGATGTCACGCCGTAAGGCAGAGGAAATGATAAAACTGGGCAGGGTAAAGGTTAATGGCAAGGTGGCATCAATAGGCGATAAGGTCGACCCTGCAAGAGATAAGGTCACCGTCGGCTCTAAAAAGGTGATCGCAGCCGAGGCACGCAAGAACTATTACTATATGCTAAATAAACCGGCTGGTGT
>JAZSNZ010000382.1:0-10342 GCA_045536645.1 Acutalibacteraceae bacterium | reverse complement strand
AAAGTCAAAACGAACGACCTTGTCGCTTACCATAGAGCCAGCCTGCTCAACGTGGGTGCCCAGAACCTTTCTGAGGGCAGCCTGGAGCAGATGAGCTGCGGTATGATTTCTGCGGATGGCATCGCGACGAACAATATCGATCTTTGCGCTGACGACATCGCCTTCGTTGATCTCGCCGCTTGTAACAACAGCCTTATGAATGAAGATACCGTTGTGATTCTTGGTGGTATCCTTGACCTCTACTGTAGCACCTGCGGTCTCAAGAACACCTGTATCGCCTATCTGTCCGCCGCTTTCAGCGTAGAAGGGAGTCTTTGCCAGAGCGATGAGTACTTCCTCGCCCTCGCCTGCACTCTTTACCTTCTGGCCGCCTGCAACAACTGCCAGCACCTTAGCCTCGCACTCGTTGTTCTTATATCCTACAAACTTTGTAGCCTTTACACCGAAGAAGGGATCAGCCTCGCCTTCCCATGCCTCTTCGCCTGCGTTCTTACGCTTGGAACGGGTGTCTGCACGGTATTTGTTGTATATCTCTCTGAAGCCCTCAACATCGACCTCGATGTTCTTGTCAGCGAGGATTTCGACAGTCAGGTCAATGGGGAAACCGTAGGTATCCTGAAGCTTGAATGCGTCTTCGCCGGAAAGTGCCTTGCCTTCGTTACCTTCGATGAAGCTTTCAAGAATCTGCATGCCCTGGTCGATGGTCTTTGCAAAGCTCTCTTCCTCGTTCTTGATTACCTTCTTGATGAAGTCGCGCTTTTCGTTAAGCTCGGGATAAGCGGTAAGGTTTTCGTTGATGACGGTATCTGCAACCTCAGAAAGGAAGGTGCGGGTAACACCTAAAAGTCTGCCGTGACGGGCGGCTCTTCTGAGAAGTCTGCGGAGAACATAGCCGCGGCCGTTGTTTGCAGGCATTACACCGTCACCGATCATGAAGGTTGTGGAACGGACATGGTCAGTGATAACACGAAGAGAAATATCTTTTTTCTCGTCCTTGCCGTATTCAACTCCAGCAATGCGGATGATATGCTTCATGATGTTCTGGACTGTATCAACAAGGAACAGGTTATCTACATCCTGCATAACGCATGCAAGACGCTCAAGTCCCATACCTGTATCGATGTTGGGGTTGGGCAGCGGAGTATAGGTACCCTTTCCGTCGGAATCAAACTGAGTAAATACGTTATTCCATACCTCGACATATCTGTCGCAGTCACAGCCTACCTTACAGTCAGGCTTGCCGCAGCCGTACTTTTCGCCACGGTCAAAATAGATCTCAGAGCAGGGACCGCAGGGGCCTGAGCCATGCTCCCAGAAGTTGTCTTCCTTGCCCATGCGAGCCATGTGAGAGGGCTCTACGCCGACTTCCTTTGTCCAGATGTCATAAGCCTCATCGTCATTCTCGTAAACGGAAATGTAAAGCAGATCCTTGGGGATCTCAAGAGTAACGGTAAAAAACTCCCATGCCCAGTTGATAGCTTCTCTCTTGAAATAATCGCCGAAGGAGAAGTTGCCGAGCATCTCAAAGTAAGTACCGTGACGAGCAGTGATGCCGACTCGCTCAATATCGGGAGTTCTGATGCACTTCTGGCAGGTGGTGACTCTCTTTCTGGGAGGAGTAATCTCACCTGTAAAATACTTCTTCATAGGTGCCATGCCTGCGTTGATAAGCAGGAGGCTGTTGTCATTCTGAGGAACAAGCGAAAAGCTGGGAAGTCTGAGATGTCCCTTGCTCTCAAAGAAAGCAAGATACTTTTCGCGAAGTTCGTTAAGGCCTGTCCATTCCATTTTTAACATATCCTTTCAGATAGAATGTGAAAAAGGTTCTCCTGTCCCTTGTATAATGGGACGGAAGAACCGCGGTACCACCCAAATTGCACATAAAATGTGCCTCTTTAGCACTCTTTAACGCAGAGAATACGCACGGCTCATCACCGAGGCACCGACTCTTAGGTCACTGAAATGGCTGCCGACCGGATTCGTACGTGTTTCACAGCAAACAACACGCTCTCTGAAACGATCTTTATGTTCGGCTCGAATCAGTATGTGCTCAAATATTTACTTGATTAATTATATTCCCAAAGGCCTGTTTTGTCTACTGTTTTAAGCCTTAAAAGACAATACAGACCGCACGCAGGTGGTCTTTATTGTCTTTACTTATCGCATTTGCAGTATTTATGTCTGTCAGAGCACAGATCACCTGCTTTTGGAGGAAAAAATTCGTTTGTCGGGAAGCTCATTCTGCCAAACATCTCGCAGGGTTTATCATCTCCTGAATCAACACATACCTTTTCGGGCATGCAGAAGTCGTAAACAGGAATAAGCATCTGAACCTCACGTTCAAGCTGAATGATCATGAAAAGACCAATGGTAGCCTCTATTACTCTGCTGCAGGCGGTTGTAAAGCTGCCGCCAAATCTTCTGCTTACGCACTTAGGGATACAGCAGGGACAGCAGCAGGGCTCACAGACAGTTGTCACCCTTGCACCCAGTGCCACAGGCTCTGCGATGCTGACTGTTGCCTTGGGAAGATTACCTGCAGGCAGACTCTGGATATCGTCATCATCGTATACGTAGTCCGAGCTGAATACCTTTACGCTTCCCTCACTTCCGAACAGAACGGCTTTCTTGTTATAGACACACATACCCTTGATCTCGCAGGGCGGACTGATGGGAGAAACTGTCACCTCAACAGTCACGCATAGATAGATATTCAGGTTTACACAGTAGTATCCGCGATTGAACTGAACGGGCTCTGTGTCAATAACGACATTTATCACTTCGGCATTTTTAAGCCTTGCTCCGAGAGCATTGTCAACGATCTCCTGATCGCGCTCACAGAACCAGACTCTTACATTCTCAAGACATTCGCGGTCACGGCAGGAATCGTAGATCCTGCCTGCATTGATGCACACCGCTTCCTTGAAGCAATCGCTTCTGATTGCTTCCGCAGCATTGTTGTGTCTGCATTCTGCCATGATAAAGCCTCCTGTGTCGCCGCTTGTGCGGCTTCTTGTCTTGATCGTAAAATACTGTCCCATCCTGTGGGATTTGTATTTTCGACTCAATACAATTATATGTCAGTATATTAGAGTTGGTGCATTCATTTATCAGAAAATCAATATATAGAAGAAAAACCTCGGCAGAAAACTGCCGAGGTCATAAATTTAAAATCTTCTGCCGCTGTGTCCGCCGAATGAACCACCGCCGCCTCCGGAACGACCGGAAGAAGTATCCTTAGGTTTTGCAGTTCTTGTAACACGCCTATACATGAATACGTCGTTTGATCTCGTTATATTCATGCTTCCCGACTTTGTATAGTCGGATGCGTTAGGCTTGGAGCGAACAGACTTAAGATCACCCTTCATTTTGCCGACAGACAGGAATGATGCAACCGCACCGATAGCAGGAGCAATCAGATACCATATACCGTCAAAATTTCTGTAATCGTGAATATCGTCCTTACTGTCAGATATAAAAGACTCAACAGCATTAAAATATCTGCGGTTCAGAAGATAATCATAAAAATTATCCTCGATATAGAGAAAATCATCTTCGGTGAACATTTTTATACATTCACCGGAGGTTGTCATATGCGTGCCGTTTCCGTTACCTGCAAAGAAAATCATAAGAAGGATACCGTCAGAAGACAGACCACTGAGAGTGTAGTGCTCCTCTGCGTGGCACTGTGCTTCGTAGTCGCTGATGCTTGCTGTTCCGAAATCAACGGAATAAAACGCAACATCGCACTGGTATTCTTCCTTGATGGCAAGCATTCTCTGCATGAGGGTCTGCTCTTCCGAATCAGTGAGAATATCAGCATCGTCCTTAATGTATACAGGCTCATTTACTGTAAAATCAACATTGTGACGCTGAAATTCCTTCTCACAATCGCCGATATAGGATAGTGCAGCCTCATAATAGTAGCCATCAAACAGGAAACTCTCGTAATTGTTGTAAATTACGTTAAGGTCAAGGTCAGAGATCTCGTATGCGGCTTCACCCGAGGTCTTTATGTAGGAACCGAGCTCGTCACCATTGGAGTAAATCATCAGCAGAATGCCGTCATCAGAAAAACCTGCGCTTTCATAATGGTTATCAGCATAGCTGAAAACCAGCATGTCACTGAAGCTTACATCACTGATATCAACTGTATAGATGCCGATATCGCAATCGTATGCATCCTTGATTTCAAGGATCATATCAGTCAAACTGATCTCTCCCTCCGGAGAGAAAACATCCAGCTCATCTGTGACATAGGAAACATTGATATCTGTTTCGGAAATCTCTGATGCAGCCACGCCCATTACCGGCATAAGGCAGAGCAAAAGGGCAAAAAACAAAGCGATTAATCTTTTCATATTTCGCCCTCCTTACATAAAGAAAATCAGCAGGGCAATTATAATTATTGCTGCTGCGATCCCGCCTGCAATCAAAGCAAAGTACAGCCAGTACTTTTTCTTATCATAAGGAAGGTCACCGACAAATTTACCTGTCTGACCGTTCATCGCAAAGATGTAGTTCTTATCTTCCCACTTTGTGTTGAGAAGCCATACAGGATAAAGAGCATACTTGCACTGGGAATTTGAAAGATTGATGGAACTGCTGTCAGTAGTGACAGATACATATCCTTCTACCGTGTTGCGGAAAGTCTCCTCCGTACTTGTTTTGATTCTTTCATTTGCTCTGGCAATGCTCTGCTGAGAATCAACATCATAACGGTCAGCAAGATAGCCGGAAAGATATGCAGTCTGGAAATCGACAGCCTCACTGAAATCATAAGGCTCAAGAGATTCCATTATATCATCGGCAAATTTTGTTGATCCGTCTACCGGAACATTTTCGAATCCGATTCTTCCTGAACGGGTAACGGAAAAATAGCTTGTTTCGGTATAGTTGTAATTTGAATCAGACCACATATGGGTTCTTGTGGCAATATATCTGATGTCCGCATCAACATCTGTATCAAAAAGCCATACGGGAACATAAATACCCTTGATTTCTTCTATATGGTTTTCGTCCTTGAAAATTTTGGGCAGAAGCTTCTTGCCCTCGACGTGTTTCTTAAGGCCTGCGATTGCATCATCCTTCGAAAGCTTGAAAGGAATTACATAGTCAGGTCTGAGGTCGCCGCCGAACTGCTGCGTCATGATAACATTGTTATCACAGTACGGACATTTTGTGGCAGCCAGTGTCTCATCGCCGATAACTTCACCGCCGCAGGACTGACAGACATAAATTCTCATGCCCTCAGTTTCGCCCGGACGCCAGTCTTCAGATGGAGTGGTTTCCCACTCCATCTGATTATCCTGTACATTATTAAGTTCTTCGTCCACCGCCAGAAGTGCTGCAATATCGAGCTCAGAATCACAGAAAGGACATGACATCTTCTGTGATTCAGTGTTGAACTCAATAGAAGCACCGCAGGCAGGACATTTATGCTGTATCAACTGAGCCAAAATATTAACCTCCTAAATAAGTGAATTGCTTATTCGGGTCAATTATTTTGCGTCGTTTTCGTCGAACGGATCTCCGCACTCAGGGCAGAACTTGGGAGGATTCTTGGGATCAGCAGGCTCCCAGCCGCACTTGTCGCATCTGTAGAGAGGCTCGCCTGCAGGCTTTGCCTTGCCGCATTCCATGCAGAACTTGCCCTTGTTTACAGTACCGCAGGAGCAGGTCCAGCCTTCAGCCTTGGGCTTGCCGCACTCAAGACAGAACTTACCGGTGTTGGTAGTACCACACGCACATACCCAACCGTCAGCAGCCTTTGCTGCGGGTGTTGCCGCAGGCTGTGCATTCTGCTGTGCGCCCATCTGATAGAGCTGCTGTGCATTCATGGCACCGCCCTGCTGCTGAGCAAAGCCCATACCCATAAAGCCTGTCATAGCACCTGCTTCATTGGCAGCAGCAGCCTTCATAGCATCTGCCTGTGCACCGACAAGGGTAGCAGCTGCCATGGTGGGATCCTTCATCATAGCAGTGCGCTGTGCCTGCTTGATGAGCTCTGCATCCTCTTCCGGCAGAGTAATCGGATTCATAGCGATGGATACAACTGCAAGACCGCGAAGCTCGCCCCACTTCTTTGTAAGGGCCTCATTCATTGCCTGAGAAAGCTCTTCTGCGTGTGCAGGCAGAGCGTTGGGACGAATTTCCATTTCGGAGATCTTTGCAAATGCAGGCTGAAGAGCGCTTACGAACTCAGTCTTGAGCTGGTTGTCGATCTCTTCTCTGGAATAATTATTGGTAACATTACCGCAGACATTTGTGTAGAAAAGAATCGGGTCAACGATCTTATAGGAATACAGACCATTGCAGCGAACGGAAACATCGATATCAAGGTTTATATTTCTGTCAACAACACGGAAAGGAATCGGATTTGCGGTTCCGAACTTATTGTCGATGATTTCCTTGATGTTGAAATAATAGACACGCTGATCTACGCCGGTATCTCCGCCGTAGGTAAATCTCTTGCCGATCTGCTTGAAGGTATCGATTATACCCTTGCCGAGCTTGCCTGTGAAAATGCTCGGTGCGATAGTATTGTCGTAAGTAAACTCACCGGGCTCAGCACAGACCTCAACGACCTTGCCCTGCTCGACGATAATCATGCACTGACCGTCTGCAACAGCAATGCCGGAGCCATTGGAAATAACGTTGTCATGACCCTTGGTGTTTGAAGAACGACCTGAAATCTGCTTCTGACCTCTGCATACGAGAATATCCTTAGGAATTGCATCACAATAGAAAAATTCCTTCCACTGGTCAGCCAGAGTTCCGCCTATTGCACCAAGTGCAGCTTTAATTAATCCCATAAATAAATCCCTCTCTTTTTTAATTTGACGTTAATTAATACGCCTGCACATTTAATATATCACAATAAAAACACATAAACAATAACATTTTGTAAATTTATCACGTTGGTTTACTAAAATGGCACCGCATATAGTATGCGGTGCCATAAATTTATGCCTTATATGCTTTTCCTATGTCTGTTCTGTAATGAGCACCTTCAAAAGAGATACGTTTTACTGCATCATAGGCCTTTGCAAGAGCCTCATCAAGTGTATCAGCATTTGCAGTCACTCCAAGAACACGACCACCGTTTGTTACAAAGCAGCCGTCCTTTACGGCAGAACCTGCATGATAAACCACAGCGCCCTCAATCTGACCGTTTTCATCGAGACCGTTTATCTCGATGCCCTTGGGATAAGACTGAGGATATCCGCCGGATGCCATTACAACGCAGGCACAGGCGCCGTCTTTCCACTTTATATCGATCTCGGAAAGACGTTCATCGATTATTGCATCTATGATGTCGGCAAAATCGGTGTCGAGCATGGGAAGCACGACCTGTGTTTCAGGATCGCCAAAGCGGCAATTGTACTCAATGACCTTCGGGCCATTTGGTGTCAGCATGAGACCAAAGTAAAGACATCCCTTGAATGCTCTGCCCTCTTTTTTCATGTTCTGCACTGTAGGAATGAATATTTCCTTCATGCAGCGCTCGGCAGACTCATCAGTATACCAGGGGTTTGGGGAAATTGTTCCCATACCACCTGTATTAAGACCCTTATTTCCATCGAATACACGCTTGTGATCCATTGATGAGATCATGGGATAAACGGTTTCGCCGTCAGTAAATGCAAGTACAGAAACCTCAGGACCTGTAAGAAACTCTTCGATAACAATGCTGTTGCCCGAAGCACCGAAGACCTTGTCTTCCATTATAGAAGAGACTGCATCAACAGCCATCTCCTCATTTTCCGCAATAATAACGCCTTTTCCAAGTGCCAAGCCATCTGCCTTTACAACTATGGGATAGGTATTTTTAGCCTTTATGTAGGATACAGCGTCAGCTGCATCGGAAAAAACCTCGTATTCCGCACTGGGAATGCCGTTTCTCTTCATAAAGTCCTTGGAAAAAACCTTGCTGCCTTCGATTATAGCCGCTGCCTTGTTGGGACCGAATGCACGGATTCCCTCTTTATTCAGCGCATCAACCATGCCCATTACAAGGGGATCATCAGGTGCTACGAAAACACAGTCAACAGCCAGCTCCTTTGCAAGAGCGACAACACCGTCGACGTCCGTCGCTCCCACACCAAAGCACTGTGCATCCTTGCTGATGCCGCCGTTTCCGGGAGTGCAGTATATTTTATCTACTCGGGGACTTTCCTTGAGCTTGCGGATTATCGCATGCTCTCTGCCGCCCGCACCAACTACAAGTATATTCATCAGGCTACCTCTTAGTGCTTGAAATGACGCATGCCGGTAAATACCATTGCAATGCCGTACTTATCGCAAGCCTCGATGGACTCCTGATCTTTTACAGAACCGCCCGGCTGAATGATGGCGGTGATGCCTGCCTTTGCAGCAGCCTCAACGCAGTCGGGGAACGGGAAGAATGCATCGCTGCCCATGACAGAGCCGTTTGCTCTCTCGCCTGCGTACTTGATCGCAAGCTCGAGTGCGGTGATTCTGTTGGTCTGTCCGGGGCCTACGCCGACGGTGCCGTTGTTTGCAACAAGGCAGATGCCGTTGGACTTTACATGCTTTACGACCTTCCATGCAAAGCGGAGCTGCTCCATCTCATCAGCAGTGGGCTGACGCTTGGTGACGACCTTGAGATCCTCTTCGTTCATAAGCTCAGTATCAAGCTGCTGAACAAGGAGACCGCCTGCGACCTTCTTCATATCGAGCATGGTGCTGTCGTTTGCCTTTGCGGCATCGGGGAGTTCAAGAAGACGGATGTTCTTCTTGACGGTGAGAATCTCAAGAGCCTTCTCAGTAAAGGAAGGAGCAATGATGATCTCAAGGAAGATCTTTGCAAGCTCAGTTGCAGTCTCTTCGTCGACCTCACGGTTTAGTGCAACAATTCCGCCGAATATTGAAACAGGGTCACTGTTGTAAGCATTCATGTATGCCTCATAGAGGGTCTTGCCTGTACCAACGCCGCAGGGGTTTGCGTGCTTTACAGCAACTGCACAGGGAATCTCGGTGCCGAACTCCTTGAGAACGTCGAGAGCGCCGTTTGCATCGTTGATGTTATTGTAGGAAAGCTCCTTGCCGTGAAGCTGCTTTGCAGCATCGAGGCAGTTTGTGCGGTTGCCGATTTCACGATAGAAAGCAGCTGCCTGATGAGGATTCTCACCGTAGCGCATTTCCTGAACCTTCTCATAGGTTCTTGTAAATGTATTGGTAAAGGGAGATTCGCCTCTTGCCTCTCTGAGGTAATTGTTGATAAGAGCATCGTACTGTGCGGTGTGCTCAAAGACCTTGCCTGCAAGACGGAACTTGGTATCTCTGCCCACTTCGCCGTTTGCCTCAAGCTCAGCAGCAACAGTCTCGTAATCTGCAGGATCAACAACAACCGCTACGTCCTGCCAGTTTTTTGCAGCAGCTCTGATCATTGTAGGACCGCCGATATCTATGTTTTCGATAGCCTCCTCGAGAGAAACAGCAGGCTGCTTGAGGATAGTAGCCTTGAAGGGATAGAGATTGATTGCAACTACATCGATGGGAGTAACACCCAGCTCCTCGATCTGCTTCATGTGCTCAGGATTTGAGCGCATTGCAAGGACACCTGCATGAATCATAGGGTGAAGAGTCTTTACTCTGCCGTCGAGGCACTCGGGGAAACCTGTGATATCAGATACCTCAGTTACGGGGATACCTTCAGCAGCAATAGCCTTTGCAGTACCGCCTGTGGAAACGACCTCATAACCAAGAGCTGCAAGTCTTTTTGCAAAGTCAACGCAGCCGGTCTTGTCAGAAACACTGATAAGAGCTCTTTTTTTCATAAATCTCTATCTCCTTTAAATAATTTTAACAATGTTGTTTTCAACCTTGAGCCTTCCCTCGCAGAAAAGCTTTACAGCGAGAGGAAGAAGAATCCATTCAGCCTGCTCCATTACCCTCTTCTGCAGTGTTTCGGGGGTATCGTTAGGCTCTATCTCGACAGCCTTCTGGAAGATTATAGCGCCGCCATCGGGAATCTCATTTACAAAATGTACTGTTGCACCTGTCACCTTTACCCCATAGGAAAGTGCTGCTTCGTGCACTTTCAGTCCGTAAAAGCCTTTTCCGCAGAAAGAGGGAATCAGTGCAGGATGAACATTTATAATTCTGTTGCTGTATTTATCAGTAACTCTTTGGCCGAGAATACTGAGGAAGCCTGCAAGAACGATGAGATCGGGATTATAGTTGTCAAGAGTCTCGAGCAAAACATCCTCGTAACGATCACCAAGCTCTTTTCGCCAAACAACTTTTCCCTCTATTCCGTTATTTGCTACACACTCAAAGTCGGAGGCCAAGCGGTCTTAGGAAGACAAACCAAATG
>JAZSNZ010000017.1:0-5748 GCA_045536645.1 Acutalibacteraceae bacterium | reverse complement strand
AAGACCGCTTGGCCTCCGACTTTACGCCCCATGAAGGTGCGAAGCCATGGAGTCATCTCATGGGAATCGTACACCTCGACACTGTAAAGATAAATGTTTTTATCGAGTCGCTGGAGCTCTCCCGAGCGGCCCTCACGTCTGATGCGGTCAATAACATAAGACTCTTTTTCTTCATCTATATGGAGTTTAACAAACATCTGCTCGCGGCGGTAAGAGCCGTCCATAGATACTCCCCAGCTTTTTGTACCGTGCTTTTCTGCGGCAATTTCACATTCATCAAAATCCTCAGCATCGCCCAGAAGTGTTATGCTCATTATTGAGTCGATGCGCAGATTGGTAAGCCTGCGTTTTGCGTAAACAGTAACATATCTGCGCCCGCTCTGAACGCTTGAGAGAATACGGACAGGCACAGCGGAAATGGAAAACTCCTGACCTGTACGTCTTGAAATGCCCGAAAAAACACACAGCTTTTTCTGCTTTATCATTGAAAGAAGCCGGAGAGTTATGCCGTCGTCCAGGGTGTGAGCGATAAAATGGTGCTTGAAGCGGAAAACAGAATCGTACTTTTCCGTAAGAGTACTGCCTATGTAGCCACCGATTGTTACCTCGCTGAAAAAAGCGACTGCATCGTACAGACGGTTTGCGTAGGGGAGAGAATCAAAAAAGCAATCCGTCATGGAGTACATGAGAGTCTTGCCCTCTTTGCGGCTTTTAAAAATGCCTTCCCGCTCGTATTCACGCATTTTTCCCCGTACAGTCTGCAAATCAAAAACCGCATCATATTCTGAGGAGAGCAGTTCCGTCAGCTCAGGTGCGGAAAATTCTCCTTTGTCAGAAAGAATATCGCAGAGAAGAAAATGCAGGGTGATATCGTTATCGGTAAAGCTTTTGCTTTTCCATGCGGCAAAAAGCGGATTTTGCTGTATTTTAGAGGAGTCTACAGAGATACACACGCTTTTCCCCTTTGAGCTGTAGTCCCATGTTATGTAATCGCCCAGCCAGTTTTCTATCCTTCTGCGTTCGTTGTCGTAGGTTCGGGCGGACTTTGCAGAGAAGTCACTGCGTGTTCGAAAACCGTAAATGTACAGGTCGCGCATGTAACTGCGTATTTTGTCGAGATTTTTTATCGTTTCCCTGTATTCCGACACTGCTTTCACCTCAGCTTTATTAAACATAACAGGGCTTTCTCTGACGAGGGAGCTGTCTGCGAAGCAGACTGAGGGAGAGAAAATATATGATTAAATTCTCTCACCATTTCAAAATTATATCAGTAAAAACAAGATGTCGCAACTTTTTTTACACGATAAATAAAAACACACATGGTATTATTTGCCTGCAAACGAACACAGAAAAGAAAACACACGGAGGTGAATCTCATGTTCGTTATCAAAGGAGAAAACAACAGACTGCCCATAAATGTGTGGCTTCAGAGTGAAGATCAGATAGATGCAGAATGCCGCAGACAGGCAGATAATCTTTCAAACCTTCCTTTTGCCTCAGAACGAATCTGTCTTATGCCCGATACCCATTCGGGCTACGGAATGCCCATCGGCGGAGTCCTTGCCACAGAGGGAGTTATAGTTCCGAATGCGGTGGGTGTGGATATAGGCTGTGGCATGAGCTTTGCCGCCACAAATATTCATATTGACTCTGTAAAGGATATTGCAACAGGCAACGGCTCTCTGATTCAGCTTATAATCAGCGATGTCATGCGCTCGATTCCCACAGGCTTCAATCACCACAGAGAAAAACAGGCCTGCGAGACCATTGACAGGGCTGCTGATGATTTTTCTGCCATTGCCAATCAGGCAGACCTGCTGGACAGTCTTTCCGACGGATATTACCAGATAGGAACTCTGGGCGGCGGAAATCACTTTATTGAGGTGCAGGTTGACGACGACGGATATATAGGACTTATGCTTCATTCGGGAAGCCGCCATTTCGGACTTACCGTCTGCAAGTATTTCAATAAGATTGCAAGAGCAATGAACGAAAAGTGGTATTCCGCAGTTCCGGGCAATTGGGATCTTGCATTTCTTCCCACCGATACGCAGGAGGGAAAGGACTATACAGCATGGATGAATCTGGCTCTCGATTTTGCAAAGGAAAACAGAGAGCGTATGATGAACGTTGTAAAGGATGTTTTTCTGCGCAGAGTCTATGATTTCACACGCCAGTCGGCAGAGTTTATGCAGGAGATAAACTGTCACCACAATTATGCTGCAATTGAGCATCATAACGGCAGAAATCTCTGGATTCACCGCAAGGGCGCAACCAGAGCACGTGCGGGTGAGCTGGCGGTAATTCCGGGCGCAATGGGCTCATACAGCTATGTTGTAGAAGGCCTTGGAAATGAGGAAAGCTTCTGCACATCCTCTCACGGAGCAGGCAGACTCTATTCAAGAAAGGGCGCAATGGAGAAGTTTTCGGCTCAGTCTGTAATCGAAGATCTTAAGGAGCAAGGTGTTGTACTCGGCAAGAAAAACAAGCAGGATGTTGCAGAGGAGTGCCGCTTTGCCTATAAGGATATTGACGAGGTAATGGCAAACCAGTCTGATTGCGTAAAGCCTGTCAGACGCCTGCGTACTGTCGCAGTTATCAAAGGTTAAAAGCCGAAAGGTTTTTATATATCGGTTTTTCTGCTCTTCGGCTTTCGCTTTCTGTGCGAGCCGTGAGGCACCCGCCGGTAGGTATGGGCGTACCGACAGACCGAAAAGATGTGGGCGGTTCAATTCCGCCACTGTCCTGAAAAGACAGCGCTGGCTGCACCTATTGCAAATGATTTGGGATCATTTATGCTCACATTCAAGTGGAGGAAGGCTGTTTTGCATGAGAGGCAGTATAGGCTTCGACCTTGATGGCCTCTCAGCGATGAACAGACCCAGCGGCACAAAGGATACCGCTTGAGAATATTGAAAACCAGCATTTATTGTCCGTTTTCCATTGCCAAAGCTTAAATTGTGCCCCGTCTGCAAATCGTGGCAGAACAGCCGGAATTTACGCCGTCAGTTTTGCAGGGAACGGCGCTTGCCGACGTCCCATCAGATATACACTGTTATATTTGTTTTGAAAGGAAGATAGAAATGAAATACATAATCAATGAAAACCGGATAGGCTACCTTACCCGAAACGGCAGATTTGAAAAGATACTCGCACCCGGTATATACCGATACTCCAAGCTGCTCGGCTACGATGTGCAGGAAACAGAAGCAACAGGCTGGGTCGATACCTTTGAGTTCCCTGTAAAGAGACTGATGGAGGATGAGTTCTTTGCAAAGAACACCGTAATGGAGATAGTTCCTGCAAACAGCTTTGCTTTTATCATGGTCGATTCAATTCCTGCTCATTGCGTAAAGGGCGGCCGCACCGTTCTTTACTGGAATATCTTTGAGAATGTGGAGATAAAGGTGGTAACACCTGAAGACCCTGAGGTCACAGAGGATATTTCCCGTGAGATGATTATCGCAGCAGACGATGTGATCAGAACGATTTCTGTGCTCGTGGGCACAGTGGGGATGCTCTACTACGACAACCGCTTCGTGCGTGAAGTGCCTGCGGGAGTATATCGTTTCTGGAGAATCGGCACAGAGGTATCTGTCAGAAGCGTGATAGCTGCAAAGCAGCTGCTGGCACTGCCTGCACAGGAGCTTCTGACTGCCGATAAAGTGACAGTGCGTGTTACCATGGCTCTTGAGTACACTATCACAGCTCCCAGAGTGTACGCCGAAAGTCTTTCCGGGGGCGAAGAACAGCTTCGCCTTAACGCACAGCTTGCCCTGCGTGACTACGTAGGTGCGCTGAAACTTGAGGAGCTTCTTGAAAAGAAATCCGAGTTTTCTGTTTTTATGCTGGAACGCATGAGAAAATCCGACTGCGGAAAGTGGTGCGAATTTTCAAACGGAGGTATCAAGGACGTAATAATTCCCGGTGATATCCGAGAGATAATGAATACCGTTCTTGTGGCGGAAAAGCAGGCACAGGCAAGTGTCATTGCCAGAAGAGAAGAGGTGGCTTCCACCAGAAGCCTGCTCAACACTGCAAAAATGATGGAAGAAAACCCCACTCTTATGCGCCTTAAGGAGCTTGAGTACTTAGAACGCATCTGCGAAAGGGTAGACTCCATCAGCGTCTCCGGCGGCGCCGACCTGCTCGGACAGCTGGGAGCGCTGTGCAAAGGGTCGGGGCAATGATGCCCTCACCCTTTGCAAAAAAGAGAAAGAATAATGAAAAATGTATTGCTCGGTGCCGGTGGAAACACTGTCGGGAGTGTACCGCAATAAATACGTGCCTGCAAAATGCAGAGGACTTCCCTTTTTCAATTTCTGAAAAAGAGCCTGAGAAAAATTCTCAGGCTCTTTTTGCATTCCATATCAGCCATCTGTAGAGCTTGCATTGCCCTCGATGGGGTAGCGAAGCTCGCCTACCGACCATGGTTCGGGTTTGAACATACAGTAGATGAAATCCTTGTTTCGGGCAAGCACCTCACGGGCGTCCCTGTAGTTCTGCCCGCTGTAGCGGATGTCCTTGCAGGCAACACCGTAGGCTTCTAAACCGAGCTGCTCGGCTATGTACAATGCCCTGTAAAGGTGGTACTCCTGGGTAACGATAATTACAGTCTCAACACCGAAAACTTCCTTTGCCCTGTACATGCTCTCGTAGGTGGAAAAGCCTGCGTGGTCGGCAAAAACCTCCTCGGCATCGGCGCCTTTGCTCACCGCATAATCCTTCATGGAGTTTACTTCGTCGTAATTTTTGCGGCCATGGTCACCACTCATGAGCAGACGGTCAGATACACCGCTTGAATAAAGCTCAATTCCTGTATCAAGACGGTCTCGCAGCAGCAGGCTCGGAACACCGTCATCACTCACTCCTGCACCCAGCACCAGAACGCAGTCTGCATCTATCGCTTGAGCCTCCTGTGCTGAAATCATGCGGTCGGAGGCCGAATGCTTCACATAGGCATTTACCGAAAAAACATATGCGATGCCCAGTACGCCGAGAATGGTGACGACAATCATTGCTCTGAGCAGAAAACGGCGCAGGCCGCCCCTTTTCACTGTTTTGACTTCATTGCTTTCCATTGATACGCCTCCTTCAATGCCGGTATCATAACAGTATTTTATGGACCTGATATGACATAAAATGGAATAAAATATTGACTGATTTGAGTTTTTTTATTAACAGAAATGCATCTGCCGGCAGAATCAGGTTTATTTCGGGAGAGAAAAAAGTGTTGAACATTGATAAGTTGTTGAATATATGATACAATTAAATAAACAGTTCGCCCAAGCAATTGATCCGGAGACAGATGACGGTTATAAACTGATTCGATCAGAAGCAATTTCGAGTGTGAGACAGAAGAGAAAGCTGTCATTATCGGAAGAAAATGTGTAATCGGGTTTAAACATGAAAATACAGCCGCAGTATGAAAATGCCCGAAAGTGATTTGTATTCTGCGGCAAAGCCTTGGTGCCAAAGGGGCATATGATGACAGGCGCTGTGTATCGGGGTGAGAGTAAAATGCTTAAAATAACACTTGACAGACCTAAGGACCCGGTTCAATGGCTGTGTCTTTATCGTCTTTACCGCCGTGCTTTTCCAAAATACGAGCGAAAGCCTTTTTCATTGATATGCAGAATGTACCGCAGGGGCAAGGCTGATGTATGGTATTGTGCAAAGGGGAAGAGCGCCGCAGGACTTGTAACAACGGTAAACGGTGATGATAAAATATTGATAGATTATCTGGCT
>JAZSNZ010000310.1:0-4967 GCA_045536645.1 Acutalibacteraceae bacterium | reverse complement strand
GAAAGACGTTCACTGTAACAACCAGGGACGGTGCGGTGATAATAAATACCGATGATATTCTCTATGCCGAATCGGATGGAAGATACACGCTCATACATACCATGACCGAGGATATAACCGACACCAGATCTATCGGGTCATTCTCTTCCCTGCTTGACAGCAATGACTTTATTGAGGTGTACAAATCCATTTTCGTCAACATCGCACGAATCAGGCGCATCAATGCTGATACCATTATTCTTGAAAATGATGCCGTTGTACCTCTCAGCAGAAGAAACCGTAAGAATGTTATGTATGCAGTGATGAAAAAGGTGGATGGAAGATGAAACTCGGTAAAAACACAATTCTTGCCGCAATAATCACTATTGCTGTAATTATTCTCAACGGTGCAGTGTTTTACAGCGTATACTGCTCGGGCGATGTGCTGCAGAGCAAGGACGTTTACGGCAACGAATATCAGGCTAAATGCAGTGATATATTTTTCCAGCAGAAGCTTATTGAATGCTTGCCTGCGAACAAAGCCGAAGCGTCAGAATATCTTAATAACAAGATTTCGATTTTGGATAACTATCTTGCGGCGGCAAGGTATATGTCGGGCGATACATATGTACTCAACAGTATCAACGGTACAACAGTCGAAGAACGCCGCGAGGAAGTTCAACGCCTGTATACAGAGTACACCGCCAACATGCAATCGCCTGACCCTGCATCAGTTGTTGAGCAGATAAGTGGAGAGCTTGCAAAATACAGAGCCGTGCTTTTAAGAGTCGATTATGTCCTTGGCTACAACAGCTACATTGACGAGGTTCTCGGCAATTCGGAAATGCTTACTGAAATAGGAATATACAAAGGGAACAGATTCCTGCAAAACAACATCATCAAAACACAGAAAGATTTTTACGGCCTGCACGGGCTTGAGCTTTCAGTAGTCTCTGACGATGGCAGTATCGCTTTTATTAACTGCCGTTTTACCGATGTGTTTGCATTGTTTCTCACAGTGCTTACGCTGGTGTTCGTGTTTTTCTATGACCGAAGCGATTCAAGGAACGGACTTTATCACAGAACTTCTCTTATAGCCCCAATATCTATGCTCTGCATTGGTATTGCCGCAATGTACATAAGCAATATCATCATTATGGCACGCAATGTGGGAATGGTGGATTCAAGTGTAAATATTCAGTCGATTTACGCCTTCCGAAGCTGCCCGTATGTCATCAGCTTCGGCGCTCTTGTAGGTCTGTCGGTGATTTTGAAGATAATCGGCTGTCTTATTGTCTTCGCTCTTGCTTGTGCTGTGGTGACAGCAAAAGGCAAAAAGCAAGTTATCCTAGGCTCAGTGGTAGGGCTGTTTGCCCTCGTCGAGCTTGCTACTGCCTTTTCCAATTCGGAAAGCGCGCCCATGACACTGCTCAGAGAAATAAATATATGCTCTCTTTTCAGCTTTGAACGCTTCTATATCCGCTATCTTAACCTGAATATCGCTTCCCTTGCAGTGTCACGTCTGCCGACATTCATTGCTTTTGCTTGTGTTCTCGCCATTACTTCTTTTGCTCTTGCAAGGCGGAATATCCGTGAGAATGCACAGGCTCTTGTAAGCGAGGCTGAACGTGGATATTACGACGAAATCAACCGTCGCTATACCGAATCAAGAAAAATCCGCCACGACATAAGCAATCACCTGCTTGCTATCAGTGCTCTTATGGAGTCGGGCAATATAGCCGAAGCAAGACGGTATCTCAATGAAGTTTCTGAAATGAATGACCTTGCGGCTATGCCAGTAAAGACAGGTGCAAGTGTGCTTGATGCCCTGCTTTTCAAAAAGACCGAGCAGGCAAAAGAAATAGACATTATCCTATCATTCGATGTCAGCTGTCCTCTTGGTGATACGGCAATTTCAGACTACGACCTCTGCTCTGTTTTCGGCAATATCATAGACAATGCTCTTGAGGCGGTTGCGCCGCTTGAGGATAACAGAAAGGTCACTGTTGCAATTGAAAAACAGCTCGATATGCTGTATATTCGCTGCTCAAATCCCTTTGAGGGCGAAATACGCACACGAGGCGAGCGTCTGCTTACCGGTAAGGCAGATACAGCTATGCACGGCTTTGGTATTTCTCGAGTGCGTGATATTGCAAGAAAACATGGCGGCGAAGTAAAGATAACCACTGAGAATGGCGAATTTATCATTGAAATACTCATGAATATGTAAATACTATAACCGCTTCTGCAGGAAAAACGACCGCTTCTGCAAAAGCGGTTTACTTTATTTTCTCAGTTGATACAATGAAGTCAAAGGAGGCGTAAAGCATGAAAAGAATACTATCTGTTCTGCTTGTATCGATAATTTTGGTGACAATCCTAAGTGGGTGCAAGCAAGAAATCAAACCCGATTTTCTGCCGAGCAATTACGGCTACGGCTGGACGGGGCTTAATGAGGTTATGGCAGGCGACGGTGGATATTACTACACCAAGTCCAACGCAATCATGTATGCCGACCTTGCCACGGGCAAGAATATCTACCTTTGCAGCAAGCCTGAATGCGACCACGCAAACGGCTATTGCATCAGCAATACATACGGCGTTTCCACATTTGACACCGCCATGTACGACGGTTACATCTATGTCACTGCGATGAATCTGGATCATGAAGAAAAGAACATAGAGTATATTCTGCAGCGGGTTGATCTGCGTGGTACAGAGCGTTCAACTGTGGCAAAGTACTACACAGTTCATTCGGAGAATATGAAATGGACGCAGATAAGTGAAATGATATTGCACCGTGGCAAGGCAATAATTAACTACGGCATTGCCCCTTATGATTTCAAAGACGGTATGGAAACTTATCTTTTCATTGTTGACCTCGACAGGAAAACGTCCGAAAAGATAATACCTGTAAACAATACAGGCAAGCCTGATATCAGCGGTGCAGTCAATCTGTGCGCTGATGGCGATTACGTCTATTACACTGTCACCTATGACTTTGCCGATTATGAAAGCGGCAACGGTACTCTTGTTCGTACGCAGCATGTAACAAAGCTGTACCGACTGAGTCTGAAAACCGAAAAAACAGAAGAACTCCCTCTGCCTGATAGATTTACCGACTATACCGTCAGTGGCGGAAAGGTTTATTACACCACTATTACGGACGGTGACATCTCAATTCATTGCTACGATACCGAATCCGGCACCACTGTCCAAATTTCGGATACTGCAATGACAATCACTGCAAGCAAGTATACGCCCCACATAATGACCGACAAAGAATATCTATATATTGCACCCGACGGAAGAAGCGGAAAACTTGACAGCTTTGAGGATACACAGAGAGATTTTTATATCTTTTCCCTTGAGGGTGAGCAGCTTGCAAAATTCGGTTTACCGGAGGGAACATTCTCTGAGGAATACGAGCTTTATGAAAACACCTATCTTATGAATGTGCTCGGCGGCAAGGTCTATATTCAAGGTGCAAATGATATGTTCTGCTGCCCGGTTGAGGATATTATAAACGGCAGTCCAAATTGGCAGCGGCTGTTTTCATTCGGCAGAATGACTATTGCCGAGATTGAAGGGTTAACCGCAAGCAATTCAGACATCGAGAACGAGGAGGAATAACCAATGAAAAGAACAATCACAATTTTACTGACTTTTGCAATGCTGTTTACCTTTGCCGCATGCAGCAAGGGCGGAAATGCGGAATATGTCCAGAGCAACAGCGGTGCGTATATCGGCTCGCCTATAATGAAGGGTGACGGCGGATATTATTACAACGCATCGTCACTTAACAAGCTGGCTCTGCGTTACTACGACATTGAAACAGGCAAGACCATTTTCCTTTGCAGCAAGCCCGAGTGTGCCCACGACGGCAATATATACTGCACCGCCACAAGCGAGAAATACCGTGCTTTAGGTACGGCCTATTATGAAAACGAGCTGTACATTGCGGCTCTCGAAGCTACCGACAGCGAGATAATGTACAAGCTCCTTCGTGCTTCAAAGAACGGAACAGAGCTTACGGAAATATCAACCTTTGCAAAAATGTCCACCGATGACCCTTTTATTACGGGAAGCTCATTTACCGGTCTGGTAATTCACAAGGGCAAGGCTTACTTTCCTTACAGATTTGCCGGAAATGAATCGGAAGCGCTCGAAGGCATTGCGGAGATAGACATCGCGACCGGCAGAAGCCGCAGCATTATTGAAGGTACCGAACACGGACGGTTTTTCAATATGACCGCCGCAGGTGATACGGTGTATTTTATGAGCCTTTCAACAAATTTTGATTTCAATATTTTCGCTTATGACATTGATGAGAAGCTCACCGAGTGCATAGTCACTATTGAGGACGGCTGGTTGTACAGCGGCACAGTAGTGGGTGAAAAATTCTGGTATACTCTGCAAACCAAAGACTTTAATCACCGCATTATGATATACGACCCTCAGACAAAGGAATCAACTGAATTTGTCTTTGATGATGAGAACATTGAGCCGGTGGGGATAACCACCGACGGCAAATATCTGTACATTGCAGACGAAAAGATAAATCATGTGTCACCCGATAATGTCAGAGTAGCAGTGTGCACGCTTGAGGGCGAAAAGATTGCCGGATTCGAGATACCTATAAGCGACAGCGCGCAAGGTGTGGGCGAAGGATATGCCCTTAATATTCTCGATGGCACGGTTTATATCCAGTATTACGATAAAGTTGTATGCTGTCCCCTTGAAGATATTCTTGACGGAAATACAACATGGGAAGAAGTGTTCTGTTTTGAAGGAAGAGAGGTTTACTGATGCTTGTAATTAAAAATCTTACAAAGAAATACGGCGAGCTTGCGGCTCTGTCTGATTTTACATTCACCTTCGACAAGGGCGTATATGGACTTCTCGGTGCCAACGGCGCAGGCAAGTCTACACTGCTCAACCTCATCACCGACAACATCAAGCGCACCGAGGGCGAAATTCTCTACAAC
>JAZSNZ010000083.1:0-14742 GCA_045536645.1 Acutalibacteraceae bacterium | reverse complement strand
CAGCTTGGCTTTTTTGCGTCTCGCAGTCACCGTCTTATAGAATGCACCGACTGCCTGCTCCAGCCCGAGGAGTTTGCCGCTATCGAAGCGGCTTTCAAGCGCTTCGTGGACGAGACAAAAACTGAAATATACAACGAGAGCACTCATAAGGGCAGAGTGCGGCATCTTTATCTGCGTTCTTCCGCTCTGACGGGAGAGATCATGGTGTGCGTTGTGGTAAACGGCAACGGACTTCATCATGAGGACTTTCTTACGCAGATGCTCAGAGAGGCGAGCGACAGAATAAGCGGCATTGTCATCAACCGCAACACAGAAAAAACAAATGTTATAACTGGCAGAAAATGCCGTGTTGTATGGGGAAATGAGTATATAACCGAGCGGCTCTGCGGTGTTGATTTCAGAATCTCGCCTCTTTCATTCCTGCAGGTAAACCCTGTGCAGGCAGAGAGACTTTATAACAGAGCCGCTGAATATGCAGGCCTTACAGGGAATGAGACAGTGCTCGATATGTACTGCGGAGCAGGTACAATAGGTCTGACCATGGCAAAGCACGCAGGACAGATCATCGGCGCTGAGGTTGTGCCCGAAGCAGTGCGCGATGCATGGGCAAATGCTGAGGCAAACGGCATAAAGAACGCCCGATTCATCGAGGGTGATGCCGCCGCAGCTGCAGCACAGCTCAAAGCGGAGGGCGCAGCTCCCGACGTGGTTGTGCTTGATCCGCCCAGAAAAGGCTGTGACATATCTCTTATAAATACCATAAGCGGGATGAATCCCAAAAGAGTGGTTTATGTGTCCTGCGATCCTGCAACCCTTGCAAGGGATATGGAGCTGTTTGCCCAGCGAGGCTACAAGCCGAAAAAGCTCACGGCCGTTGATATGTTCCCGAGAACGGCTCATGTGGAGACGGTAGCTCTGCTGTCCAGAAAATAAAAGGAGTGTAAATAGTTATGTTAAATTCCGGTTATTACATGGAAGAATTGCTTCAGATGCGGGCGAATTACAAAAAGAAGCCGTTAGCTGATATAAAGCTGAAGCGTCCGACATGGCTCGATTCAAAAGATGCTCTGTCCGAAATATATGAAAAGAAGTCAATCCTTCTGCAGAAAGGTGAAATTGTATACGCAAGTATCGTGCAAGCAAACAACATATTGTTCAGCAAATCTCCGAAGTATGATTGCCCCGCGCAGATCGTTTATTCTGAAGATCCGTATTTTGCTGAAAAGCCGGAGGCTCTTTCCGATGTTGCGCGTACAGCATACAGGTTAAAAGGAAAGGATTTGGATACAATACCGGAAGAATGGAGGAAAATTGCGATTGCAGTTACGAGTGAACGCAACAGATCCGAATGCACTTTCTCTTTGAATTTGGATAACAAGTCATTTGAATTTCACATGATTCCTATTATGATATATAGAAATTTATTGCCCAAAGGAAAATTATGCGGAAAGCTTCTTCCTGTTTTTACTGTATCAGGCTGCGAACAAGCTTTGACCCTGCCAAAAAAATACTGGTCAAAGAATTTTACAAAGGCATGGGTGGAAGGAAAAATTAATTAAGTTTGGATTTTTCGCACAGATAATTATCATGATGATAACATTGTAAAGAAAGACCTGCTGCACTCGGTATTGAACTGCAGCAGGTTTTTTATTTTAAATATAATTATCGTGAAAAGAGCTTTGAAATTATAGACGGGGATTTTAAACCTGCCATCTTTCGGACTGCTTCGCCGTTTTTGTATCCGTGAGCTTCGGCTTCTCTTAAAATCTTTTCGGCCTTTTTTCGGTCACCAAGCTTAGCTACAACAATTGCGTAGTTGGCATATGCCTGCCAGTAATCAAATTCGGCTTTGTCGATAAGAGGAAGTCCCTTTTCGTAACATTCGGCTGCTTCTTTATAATTTTCGCGCAATATGTGGATAACACCCGTATTTGTCCAGGAGGTTCCCTCAAGGGGATTGAGCTCAATGGCTTTCCTGTAGCATTCGAGTGCCTTCTCGGGATAGCTCATGCATCTGTAGCATCTGCCCAAAGAGACCATTGTACCGGCATTGTTTTCGTCCAGTTCCACTGCTTTAATCAGTATATCCAATTCTTCAGCATATCTCTTTTCTTCGTGCAGTACCCTTGCTTTTTCAACAAGAGAAATGACCTGTACTTCTGCCAGCTGCTTGTCGACTATATTGTCGTTTTCGTCCAATAAATATTTGCTGCCGCAGTAGGTGCACATGAATGTGCTTCCATATCTTTTGAGATCATTTCCTCCGCAGGCTTCGCATTTTATCATTATCATGGCATAAACACTCCGATCATAAATAATCATACCATGTTAACTTTATCATTAGCAATTTAAAAAAGCAAGAGATTGTGCTGACACTGTATTATAGTTCTGTAGAAATGTTTGCCGCGGCATGACAGAAAATGGTGAAATAGCTTGACCGTATACAGTGTCGATGGTATAATCAAATGTACGAATCAAGGAAGGGGCAGGCTGCCGTGAAAATAAAAAACCGCATTTTCAATAAGATTTTATCATGTGTATTTGTATCAGTGCTTATGATAAGCCTGTGTTCATGCAGCATGGATTTTACTCCAAAACCTACAGGTGCTATTGCGAATCCAAAACTGACGGTTGTTGAGTTCGTCGACAGCATAAAAGCAGGAGATTATAAGAAATGTGAGAGCCTGGTGAGTAATTATGCAGAGCTGGGTTTCAGCGACGGAAAATCATTCAGAGACGATGCGGTGTCACAGTTCTTTTATGATTGCCTGATAAACAGTTACAAGGTTGAGTTTATTGATAATGATAACATTGTCAGTGTGACTGATTCTGTCAGCGACACTGACTACAGTGTCCACGGCAGAAGTGCACAGGTGAAATTTCTGTTTACATATTTCGATTCAGGAAAGATGACAGCAAGGATGAAAGAAATTGCAACAGAAATAGGACATGAAAAAATGTATTACGGTTTTGTCTATGACAGTGAGGAAAAAGTGGACGAGCTTGTACTCGACGTCCTGGATGTTGTTCAGACAGAGCCCGTTGAGCAGTACTATGTAACACGTGAGATAACAGTGAATATGGTATACGCTGATGACGAATGGAAGATGGAGCTTACAGATGAGTTCTATGATATTCTCCTGGGAGGTCATGCGGAATGAAAATCAATCAGGAAAACAAGTCAACAATCCGGACTCCCGAAGAGAGAGCAGCTGCAGAATCTGTTGGCAAGAACAAAAACGGCACAATGACTGCCGGCGTCATAAAGCTTGTGCTTGCAGTGGCTCTTTCTGTTTTGAGCATAGCAGCAGGCGCGAGCGGTTTTCTGGTGTTTAATTCCGGAAGAGCTATGTCAAAAAGTGAAGAGGTTTCTGAAGTTCGTACCTTTGCAGAGGATGTAAAAGCAGACATTCACAATCGAAAAAGTGATATAGTTGATGAAATTTACAGCCTGCCGAAAGTATATATTCTTCCGTGGTCTGAGGCTCCGGCACCTGTTCCGAATCCCGATGGATATACATATGTGGAAGGCAATGAACACCCTGTATCATATGAGGACGAGACCATAAAGGTTGAGTATTGGACGGAAACAAGATATGATTCGGTTGTTCACCTTGCCAAAGTAACAATTGAGCATCCTACTCAGCTGCGGACAGCATTTGCGGGAGGCAAATACGGAAGTGAAACAAGATACAATCCTCAGACTATTGCACAGAATGTAAATGCAGTTATCGCCACAAATGCAGACTATTACAATTACCGTAAGCGCGGAGTGATTGTAAGGCAGAACGTATTATACAGAAACAAGCCGATGGCATGGGATGTTCTGCTCATTGATAACGAAGGTGACTTCCATATTTATTATGATAAGGATAAAAAAGTGCAGGAACTCATTGACGGAGGAACAATAGTAAATACCTTGCATTTTGGCCCCTCTCTTGTAATTGATGGAAAGATAAAAGTAATGCACGATCTCAGCGGATGCGGTCCTGAATGGAATGTTACGCCCTCGCCGAGAACAGCGATAGGCCAGATTGGAAAGCTGACATACCTTATGTGCTGTGTAGAAGGAAGACTGGAAGACAGTAAGGGCATCAGTGCAAAGCAGATGGCTAAGATCATGCTTGATAACGGATGTGTTCAGGCATATCTGCTGGACGGAGGTCAGTCAACGACCATGGTATTCAACGGCAAATCCGTCAACCGTCCTCTCTGGGGAGGAATGAGATCTGTCAGTGACATAGTATACTTTGCTTCGGCTATTAATGAATGATTTATAACGAAAGTAGGGATTTGCTTTGACAATAGATCCTTTGGCATATTTCGGCGGAACAGAAATATATTGGCACGCCATTTTCTTTAGTGCGGCAATCCTTGCCGCAATTCTAATCTCATGGGGACTGCGTGTGTGTCAGTCCTGCAGACGCCGTGAGCAGAAATACGCCATGTGGCTGACAACGCCAATGGGAATGCTTCTGGGTGTGCTTGTTGCAAGAGGGCTGTATTGCTATTTCATGCCCGAAATCATTGAAAATGACGCAAGTGCATTCTGGAATTTTGGATCAGGCGGATTTATGCTGTTTGGTGTAATGATAGGTGTTGTCACAGCGGCAATAATTACAAAGCTTATACTTAAGGATGTCTATGTCACTGAACTGCTCGATGCAATGGCACCTGCCGCTGCGCTGGCAATATGCATAGGCAGAATGGGTTCCTATTTCAGCGGCGAAGATCAGGGCGTTATTATTGCTTCGGAGAAATGGCAGTTTTTCCCCTTTGCAATCTATGACGGTGCAGAGGGCTACTGGCATCTGGCGGTGTTCAGCTTTGAGGCACTTGCTGCAGCAATTGCGTTTGTTGTATCGGTGATAATGTTCCTTGTCGTCTATACAGGAAAAAAGAATTATATTGCAAGAGGCCGTGTGCTTGTTACATTTCTGCTGGTGTTCTCCTCATCACAGGCACTGCTTGAAAGCATGCGCAATGACTCAGTCTATCTGATTACCCTCGGTTTTGTACGATTCAATCAGATAGCAAGTGCTGTCATACTTCTCGGCTGCTTTATATTTGTCAATGTAAAGGCTATAAAGAAGTACGGCTTCAAATTCTGGATACCAATTCTCTGGGTACTGGTCGGCACAGGCTTCGGTGTTGCATTCTACAAGGAATTCCGCCTCACATCGGGTACGCTGATACCCAGCTATACCGTTATGGGCAGCTGCCTGCTTGGTATCTGCATTATTTCCTTTGTACTGCTTTGCATGACTATTAATCCCACACGTAAGATAAAGGAGAAGGCAGAAGAGGCCGAGGAAAAGACTGAAGAAAAGGCTGGGGAAAAAACCAAAGCGAAAGCTGAAGAAAAGGCTGAGCCTGTAAAGGCTGAAAAATAAAAACAAAATCGGCACGGGCAAATGTCCGTGCCGATTTTTGCACAAAAATGTGCATCGAAGCAAAAAAGAATTAACAAACAAAGCATTATGTAGTATTATAATAATTACAGGTTTTTTGTTAATTTATAAAACAACGAAAGGAACAATGATTATGAATAACTGCACTTATGACGTGATCTTAAGCGATTATCCCAGAATAAACGGTGAGGCAACCGATGAAAAGCGCATAATGAGAGCGATAGAAGACTGCGAAAAGGGAGTACTGTACATACCCAAAGGGATATATGAGATAGCAGAGACAGTAGAGGTGACAAACTGCTGCTCAATACTCATGCATAAATCCGCGGTTCTCAAGGCAGTATCGGAGATGGACTACGTCCTTAAATACGATGCCGCACAGTCCTATCCGGGACTTGATGAGACCAACTGGTGTCTGACACCTCATTACGGTTATGACGACGAGGACTGGAATCTTTTTGTCACAGGCGGATACATTGACGGTGCAGGCCTTGCAAGCTGCATGTGCTTAAATAGCTTCAAGCATTTTACCATGCGCGATATGTCTTTCAGAAACGGCAGAAAGTACGGACTGCGAATCGAGGGAGAGGGTAGTAAATGGACCTTTGAGCTGGTTGCGCAGAATCTGTATTTCAAGTGCACAATGCCCGGCCTTTCGGGCAACACGGGCGTGTATTCAACAGGCGGCGACAGCCATTTTATAGACTGCGTTGTGGTAGACTACACAAAGGGCTTCGAGATGGTCGGCGGCGGTTCAAACAGGCTGACACGTTGTCATGTGTGGGGCGGCCCCATACCGCCGAAGGCAGATGGAGAACTGCCCGAAATGCTCATCGATTCTGTGAATTTTGTACTCAGCTCTTATGATATCGTGCTTACCGACTGCTATGCAGACACAGGAAAAACAGGCTATCTTGTAACGGAGTGCGCAAGGCTTATCGGCTGCAGCTATTTCAATAACTATGGCTATGGAATGGACGGAATAACCGCCATTGACCACAGAAGCGGAGAGCTTCTGATTACAAACTGTATGTTCAGAAAGACCTGCCCCAACGCTACCCTTTACAAGGGCGAAAACAAGGGTGTTATCTGGAGAGACAATATTTATACAGATGGCTTTGCAGAGCCCGAAAAATAAACAAAGGACGTACGGCCTGTGATATATCTTGAAAATTTCAGATTTGCATCAGAAGACAGCGAAGACTCATTTTTAATGGGCATTCGGGAAACCTGCTTTGATACCTATTACCCCTTCAGAGTCCTTTCTCACCGTTACATAGAAAAGCTTGAGTTTGAGCCCATAACCATACTATACGGCGGCAACGGCTCAGGCAAGACAACCGCCCTTAATATCATCGCAGAGAAGCTGGGCGTAAAGAGGGATTCTTTGTATAACCGTTCGAGCTTCTACGAAGACTATCTTTCAATGTGTCGTCCTGAGGTAAGGCGTGCAATACCGCAGCACAGCCGCATTATCACAAGCGACGATGTTTTTGACTATATGCTCAATGTGCGCTCTCTCAACGAAGGCATCGACACCAGACGTGAAGAGCTTTTTGACCAGTGGCTGTCTGATAAATACAGCGATTTTCACCTTGGAGGCATGGAAGACTACGATAAGCTCAAAAGCGTAAACCTTGCACGGCGAAACAGCAAATCGAAGTTTGTACGAAAACAGCTTATGGATAACGTGAGAGAAAACTCCAACGGTGAAAGCGCGTTTATGTATTTTACTCAGAAGATAGAGGAAAACGCCCTGTATCTGTTAGACGAGCCCGAAAACAGTCTGTCCCCCGAGAGACAGCAGGAGCTTGCGGAGTTTATATATAACAGTGCGAGATTTTTCGGCTGTCAGATAATCATGGCGACTCATTCGCCCTTCCTGCTTTCAATGAAGGGCGCGAAGATATACGACTTCGATGACGGAGGAAAAACAAAGGGGTGGACGGAGCTTTCAAATGTCAGATCCTATTATGATTTCTTCCGAAAGCACGAAGCGGAGTTTGAAAACTAAAACAGGAGATAATAACCATGCCGAATAATACAACACGTAATACACTTAAGCTCATAGAAAAGAGCCCCACGGCCTTTCATGTAGTCGAAAACCTCAGAGCAGAGCTTAAAAAGAACGGATTTAAGGAGCTTTCCGAAAAAGAAAGGTGGACTCTTGAAGAAGGCAAAAAATATTTCGTCACCCGAAACGGCTCCGCCATAATCTCATTCAAAATACCCAAAAAGGATTTTATGGGATTTTATATGATAGCCTCCCACAGTGATTCCCCCACATTCAAGCTCAAGGAGAATCCCGAAATGGAAAGCGGCGGAGCATATGTTAAGCTGAATGTTGAAAAATACGGCGGCATGCTGATTGCCCCATGGTTTGACAGACCTCTTTCCATTGCAGGCAGAGTGGTGGTGCGCACCGAAAGCGGCATGGAAACAAGGCTTATAGCCATTGATAAAGACCTCTGTATGCTGCCCTCTCTTGCAATTCACATGGACAGAAACGCAAACAGCGGTCATGAGATAAACGTGCAGAGTGAGATTCTGCCCGTTATCGGCGATATAAATGCAAAGGGAAAGCTTTCTGCCCTTATTGCAAAGGAGGCAGGGGTAAAGGCAGGGGATATCCTGTCTTCTGACCTGTACCTTTATAACCGTGTAAAATACTCTCAGTGGGGAATAAACAAGGAGTATATCTCCTCTGCACGCCTTGATGACCAGATGTGTGTTTACGCATCCTTTGAGGGTTTTGTAAAGGCAGAGCCTGAAAGCAACATCTCCATGCACTGTGTATTTGATAACGAGGAGGTAGGCAGCGGCACAAGACAGGGCGCGGCCTCCACATTCCTAAAGGATACCCTCGAGCGCATCAATGATTCTCTCGGCAGAACGAGAGAGGACTACCACACAGCGGTTGCAAACAGCTTCATGATTTCCGCTGACAATGCCCACGCTGTACACCCCAACAGAGCCGATACTGCAGACCCGATAAACCGCCCGAAGATGAACGAGGGTATAGTGATAAAGTACAATGCAAACCAGCGATATACCACCGATGCACTGAGCGGTGCAGCATTCAAAAGCATATGCGAAAAGGCACAGGTGCCTTATCAGACCTATGTCAACAACTCAAATATTCCCGGCGGTTCGACTCTTGGCAATATATCGACTTCTCAGGTGCCCATTGTCACCGTTGATATAGGCCTAGCCCAGCTTGCAATGCATTCGCCCTATGAGACCGCAGGAGCGAAAGACGCAGAATATCTGGCTCTTGCCTCAAAGGTATTCTATGAAAGCGAAAGGCTGGTTTAAAGGAGAGGCTGTAATGGAAAATACTGCGGCACCAAATGACAAAGTACCTCGAAAACGGGATTACAGATTTGACAATCTGCGTTTTCTTCTTATGCTTCTGGTTATCTTCGGACATACCCTTGAGCTGTTTGAGGGAAACGTGACCGGCGTTATCTACAAGGTCATCTATACCTTTCACATGCCTGCGTTTATGTTCCTTACGGGATACTTTGCGAAATTCAGAATAAAGAAGCTGATTTTTAATTTTGCAGTTCCGTATTTTGTATTTCAGATAATTTATATATTGTTTGATAAGTTTGTACTGGGCAATGAGGAAACTGCACTGCAGTTTATAAAACCATATTGGCTGCTGTGGTATCTCATGGCAGGGGCATTCTGTTTTCTGCTGGTGCCACTGTTTGCAAAAATGGGTAAAACGGCCGCAGTCATATGCGTAGCAGTGCTTACCGCCTGCTCACTGCTGGCAGGCTTTGTTCCTATAGGCTACGGAATGTCACTTTCCAGATTTATTGTTTTTCTTCCCTTTTTTGCAAGCGGTTTTTTCGCACGGAAATTCAAAGTGGTTGAAAAGTTTGATGCATGGAAGGGAAAGCTGCTGACAGCGGCAGTGTGCATAGCAGGAGCAGCGCTCGGGTTTGTGTACATATTCAGTTTTTCCGTGCCCGAAAAGCTTCTGTACGGCTCGTATTCCTATAGTGCGACAGACTGCACCGTTTTTGACAGAGCGGCAGTGCTGATGACTGCCTTTGGCCTGACAGTACTGTTTCTTCTTATAATTCCCAATATAAAAATACCTGTCATTACTCAGATGGGCATGGATACCTTTGTGCCGTACATATTTCATGGTTTTGCAGTAAAGCTTGCAGGCAAGTATCATCTGCTCCGCTTTTCAGAGGGGATAAATCTGATTCTGGCAATAGGAGCTTCGCTGTTGTTATATTGTCTGCTGAGCGGCACAGCACAGATAATAAAAAAACCGAAACAAGCAGGTGAAAATTAAAATGGGAAGAAAAAAGATAATATCTCAGATAAAAAAGCAGCTTACAGCGGCATATATCGGCGTTGTGCTGTTTTTGATTTTCACTGCCTTTCTCGCGCTTTGCATGATCGCCGCAAAGGATCTGTCTATTCTGCCTCTTGCGCTGCTTCCGTTTGCAGCGGCAGTGGGATTTATCATTATGATACAGCTTTGGACGAAAAATCCCGAAAAATACTGTCCCCATGTAAAAAAAGACCCCAGGCTCATGGAGAAAGCCGAGGCGCTTTTCAACAAGATAACTTACGAGGATAAATACATAATAGTATCAGATTACGTCATTGCTTCGAAGAAGAATCTTTTCCAGATGGCGTACCGCAATGAGATCGTAGCCATATGCTCGGGTACTCATTACCGAGACAACTTCACTGCAGCAGGCAGTGCGATCCTTTACAGCGCCGGCGGTACAACATATATTTACACTCGAGGCATAAAGGATAAGGAACTGCCTGAGCTTTACAGAAAAATAAATGAGTTGTGTCCTTTGTCAAAATTGCTCCCTCACTTTGACAGGGCGTATATTGAAAAGGCAATGACACGGTACTGCGAGCTCAGAGCCAAGGGCATTACCCCCACAAAGGAGAATTTCTTCAGCGAAGACTGACAAAGGCGAAATTGAAAGGAAGAACAGAAAATGAAAAAATACGAAGAGAAAATGTGGCATGCGACCGTCTGCGGCAATGCAGAGGAATTTCTCAGGGTCGTTTCAGCCGATGCAGTCATGGTCTGCGGCGGTTACCGCTGTTCGGGAGAGGAATATTCAACCTTCATCGAAGAGTTTTCCATATCCTCCTATGAAATAACCAACTTTGAAGAGGTGTTCAGAACTGATGAGCTGGCACAGGTCTGCTACCATGTTCGTACCGAGGTCGTAAGCGAAGAGGACGCTGATGTGGCAGGCCTCTTCTGCGTTACATCCACATGGCAGAAAAAGGACGGGGAATGGAAGCTGATTTTCAACATGGATTCGAGACTTGAGCTTGATGAAATATAAAAAAAGAAATCCCTGCAAACCGTAAGGTTTGCAGGGATTTAAAATTCAATAACTTAGTCAGCAAAACCGGACTTTACGAGGTTAACGAGAGCCTCTACAGCCTCAGTCTCATCGGAACCGTCAGCGATGATTCTGATATCAGCACCGCCTACGATACCGAGGGAAAGAACACCGAGAAGAGACTTGGCGTTAACGCGGCGCTCTTCCTTCTCAACCCAGATAGTGCTCTTGAACTCGTTAGCCTTCTGGATGAAGAAAGTAGCAGGACGGGCATGAAGACCTACCTGATTCTGAACAGTTACCTCAAGAACGTACATTGATGAAACCTCCTGAAATTTAACCGTAATAATCGCCGCAAGGGTTGTTAACGGTTTTATTATCAATATTACACCAGACAAAGTGGTTGAAACTTGTTAATATTATAATCACGAAAGGCTTGTTCGTCAACGCAAAATGTCAAAATTCGTTTCCATATACAAAGCCTTAAACATTATCACATTAAACGATTGTGCAAATTGTAACGAAAAATTTAACTAACTTTCGTAACACAGACCCAAAAGGAAAATAATGGGCGAAAAACAGGAGTGAGAGAGGTGTTTTTTGCACACATTATACATGAGTTTTTATAGTGTGTTGTCAATCATGACGATAAAATATAAGTGGTTTCATTGGCGCTTTGGGAAGTAAAACGAAGCACCAAAGCTTACTTTCTGAGCTTGTTTGACTCAATACCGTTTTTCCGAAGAGTCTCAATATCCTTTTTCGTAAGTTCGGCATGTTCGAGCATATCGGGCCTTCTGAGAGCGGTCTGCAGAACTGACTGCTCACGCCGCCATTTTGCGATGTTTGCGTCATGACCTGACAACAGAACATCAGGCACCTTTCGGTCGCGCCATACGGGAGGACGGGTGTACTGGGGATATTCCAGAAGTCCGTTCATGTGGCTTTCGTCCTCGTAGCAGCCCTTTTCGCTGAGCACTCCGGGCAGAAGCCTTGCAACGGCATCGGTGACGATAAGGGCAGGCAGCTCGCCGCCGGTGAGAACGTAGTCGCCTGCGGATATTTCCATATCCACAAGCTCCTCTAAGAGTCTTTCATCAACGCCCTCGTAATGACCGCACAGCAGACAAATATTTTCACATTTGCTCATTTGTAGAGCCATGCTCTGATTGAAAACCTTGCCCTTTGGGCTGAGGTAGACAAACAGCGGACGTGAAGAGGTCTGACGGCAGATAGCTTCGAAGCAGGCAGCAATGGGCTCGGGACTCATAAGCATACCAAGCCCTCCGCCGTATGGGTAGTCGTCAACTCTGCGGTGCTTGTTTTCGCAGTAGTCGCGAATATTGTGAGCGCGCACGTCAATTATGCCGTTCTTGCGAGCTCTGCCGATAATGCTCATATCGAGGACACTTTCGCACATTTCGGGGAAGAGGGTGAGAATATCAATCCGCATCGCCGAACAGCCCCTTCATAACTGTTATATAAACAGCACCCTCCTCAAGAGAGGTGCGGCGCACAACGGGGTCAATAACGGGGATAAGGTACTCGTTGCCGTCCTTGTGGGCGAGGTGCCATACGTCATTTGCAGGGGCGTTTGTGACTTCGCTTATCTCGCCGTATTCTTCGCCGCTTTCGTTGTCTATGACCTTCAGGCCTATAAGGTCCTGAATAAAGTATGTCCCCTCGGGAAGCTTTGCGTCAGCTCTGTCTATCCAGAGCACCTTGCCTCCCATCAGCTCGGCTGCTTCGGTGGTGTCCACACCATCCAGGACCATGAGGGTTATATTCTTGTGGACACGGGAAGACTTTACCTTGACTGCTCTCTTTCCGCCATCAAAGTAGACTGTTTTGAACTTCGTTAAAAACTGAGGGCTGTCAGCCCAAGGATTGACACGAAGTTCGCCTTTTATTCCATGAGTGCCGACTATTTCGCCGACCTCCAGATATTTCTTCATTTATTTTCCTCCTCAGAGGGTGAATTTTCTGTTTCGGAAGGTGCTTCATCTTCCTTTTTCGGGTCAGAGGAGGCGAGCGCAGCGTACATGACCAGCGCACAACCGAGACCTATAAGAAAATACCCCGGTATCTGCATGGGAATACTTTCTGCTATCTGAGACTTGAAAGCGGAATTGTAAAGTATAGAAAGTACGATGAACACCGCACCTACAGCAATACCCCTCCAGCCTTTGAGCCAGTTTATCATAAAAGCACCTCCGATTTCATAATATAAAACGATATTTCATGTGATTTCATATTATTGATTCATGAAATAAACCAAGATTTCATTATATTTCAAGGCATAAAAAGGGAAGCCGCCCAAAGTATAAGCGGCTTCCTTCTTAACGGTCAGAGTATTTCAACATTGACCTTTTTGTTCTGCTTGGTCGCAGCGGAACGCATGACGGTGCGGATTGCCTTGGCAATTCGACCCTGCTTGCCGATAACACGACCCTTGTCGTCAGCATCAACGGAAAGAGTAAAAACTATAGTTCCGTCTTCGGAGGGCTCAGCCTCTTCGACAACAACGGCATCGGGATTGGAAACGAGTCCCTGTGCGATAGCAATGAGCAAATCTTTCATGTTTTTGAGTATCCTTTCCGTAACCGATTAAAGGATGCCTTCCTTCTTGAGCAGAGCCTTAACGGTATCAGTGGGCTGAGCGCCGTTAGCGATCCATGCCTTTGCCTTCTCTGCATCGATCTTGACCTCAGAGGGCTGCTTGAGGGGGTTGTAAGTACCGATCTCCTCGATGAAACGGCCGTCTCTGGGATATCTGGAATCCGCAACAACAACACGGTAGAAAGGAGCCTTCTTAGCGCCCATGCGGCGCAGTCTGATCTTTACTGCCATAGTCTATTTCACCTCCGCTGATAGAATAATTTATATTTCTTCGGGTAGTTTAAAACGCTTGTAAACTCCGTTGAAAACTTACATATCCTCAAACTGAGAGAGGAGAGAAGGGTCATTCAGACCCATATTACGCATCATTTTAGCGGCATTGCGCATGCCCTTTTTGCCGTTCTTTCCGCCGCCGAACTGCTTCATCATTTTCTGCATCATCTCAAGCTGCTTGATAAGCTTGTTAAGTTCTGCAACGTCCTGACCTGCACCTGCTGCGATACGGCGTTTTCTGCTGGCGTTGAGAAGCTCGGGCTTCTCGCGCTCACGGGGGGTCATGGACTTGATAAGAGCCATTGTTCTGTCGAGCTGGCGCTCGTCGATATCCACATCAGCAAGCTTCTTTTCCATGCCCGGGAGCATTCCGAGAATCTGCTTCATGGGACCCATCTTGCGGACCTGCTCGAACTGGGAGAGAAGATCGTTGAAATTGAATGTGTTCTTGCGAAGCTGTTCCTCAAGCTCAGCTGCAGCCTTTTCATCAATCTGCTGTTCAGCACGCTCGATAAGGCTTAATACGTCGCCCATGCCGAGGATTCTGCTTGCCATGCGGTCGGGGTGGAAGGGCTCGATATCACCGAGCTTTTCGCCTGTACCGACGAACTTTATGGGCTTGCCGGTAACGTGACGGACTGAAAGAGCAGCACCGCCTCGGGTGTCACCGTCCAGCTTTGTGAGCATGACGCTGTCGATTCCCAGTGCTTCGTTGAAGCTCTGAGCGACGTTGACTGCATCCTGACCTGTCATGGAGTCGACAACCAACATGATCTCGTGGGGCAGGACCTTAGACTTGATGTTCTTAAGCTCGTCCGTGAGGGTCTCATCTATGTGCACACGACCTGCGGTGTCGAGAATAACAACGTCGTTGCCGTAGGTTTTAGCGTGAGCAACAGCGGCCTCAGCGATCTTAACGGGATTGCCCTGGCCCATCTCAAAAACGGGGACATTTGCCTTGCCGCCGACTACCTTGAGCTGATCGATAGCAGCAGGACGGTAAACGTCGCAGGCAACGAGCAGAGGTCTGTGACCCTGACCCTTGAGCATAAGACCCAGCTTACCTGAGTGAGTGGTCTTACCTGCACCCTGCA
>JAZSNZ010000350.1:0-2440 GCA_045536645.1 Acutalibacteraceae bacterium | reverse complement strand
CTTTATAGAAGGTCTTGATCTGCTTTCTCTTTTTGAGCTGTTGGATCATGATCTGCTTATATCGCTCACCGCCTGGAAGACGGCTGATCTGATCTGCAGGAAACTCGCCGCAGACAGCGATCAGCGATAACAGCCGTTCTCTCTGTGTTTCTTCATAGAGCTCAGTTGGTATTGTGGACATTGTCATCACCTCCTCAACAAAATACCGTATGGCAGGCTTGTTCCGGTATTTTCGGATGCAAATTTTCTCCGCATATATATGTAGAATCCTGATTTTCACGCCGAAACCTACCGGTGTATTTTTCGATTGCCAAAAAAGTTCTTTTTTTACACGGGGTTTTTAGCCCATATTTTGCTCTGCCAACCATGTACAAAACCGTTCTCGCGGCATGATAAAGATCCTCGTCTTGTCCGCATCACCCAAAGCGACGGTGTTGTAAGAGTCACAACACATACCTCCGTCATCCGTCAGAATGAACGCAGCAATTACATCCAACACCTGCTTCTGTTCCATGTTGTCATAATCCCGGATTCTTCTGAGCGGAAGCTCCTTATCATACTCATGGACGAAGCATACCACGCAGTCAGTATATTTCTGTATGGGGTGGAGTTCTGTATATCTGCTCAAAAGAAAGTACAGCGGATCTGTTATGTATTCACTACTCGTCCTCTGTTTTCTGTGGGGAAACAGACAGGGCAGCTCAATTTCAATCATATCCGAATATTCACGGATGATGATCTCCTGCGCATCTGCTGCCGATGACAGATATTCTGCCTTTCGGACACTGGTGAAATCATAAAGCAAATGCCGCATACTGCAAGTAAAGATTTCACTTTTCAAAGCAGCATCTGCGGCATATTGTCTGAATTCTTCTGTTCGGTATTCCTGATCTGCCTCATCCAGCAGATTCAAATAATGCTCAATTTTCTCATTCTCCCGCTTCAAATGTGCGATACGGTTTTTGATATATTGCTTTTTCATTCAGTCCTCCTCTGTTTCTTCAGTAGTAAAATATTGAATTTCTCCCGAGTGCAGATTGACAAGGCAATAGGCTGCTGTATTGGGGATGTCCAGCTTATCTATCTGCTCTACGGTTTCTATGATGACGATCCTCTTGCTGTCCTCATCCAACTTCATTGATACACAGTTGATGAGTGTTTCCCTGTCCTCAGGTACATAGATAATATCAAATTGAGCAGCATCCGCGAAAAAGATTATCTTCACAGGAAAGTCACCCGCACAGTGATATTCCGCACGATCGGAAAAGTCTGCATAAACCCACAGAGCAGCCAGCATCTCCCGGTCTGTTACGCATTCAGAATTGTCAAAAAAAATATCTGCTGAGTGAGGATCTGTAAAGATTCGTCCTTGCCGCAGCAGATATTTGAGCAGATTATCGACTTGCCTTTCTTTTTCCGGGTAGATCCGCAGGAGATGTTTCCGCGTAATGCAGTGATAGGTGGTGACGTACCTGAGAATTTCCGTCGCTTCCTTTCCGTAGATTTGCTCCCTTGTGATCATGTCTTCCACCTCCCATCGACATAATTTTGAGCATTACTATTATACCTTACCTTGAAGGATGCTTCAAGAAATTCGATGGGTAATATATGGGAAGGTTGTGGGAAATGTGTGATATACAGTGTAATTATTATGAATTTCAGAGAAGATTGCAGGAAAAAGCACCATCTTCGGCGCTGTATTGCATCTCATGCAGTTCCATGACAGCCTAATGCCGATCATTCTCTCTTTTTCGTGTGCCGCTCCTTTTTGTTCCGTCTCAGACAGCATTCAAACTCAAATATCGTTCGTTTCCCGCCGCACGTTACAATAAGCCTGTATTTTTTGTCCTCTTCTATACAGTTAATCTTACTCTTTATATCTTCCTTGCAATCTGATAACTCTAATAACTTATACTCCAACCGACCGCATTCTGAGCACGAAAATCCCTGCGCATTAATGAAAGAAACGATTTTTGCCAACAAAACATCAATATTCAATTTTGAGACGCTATTTGCGGTTTTTGAAACGCAATCAACTTCGTTCTCCTCTACTATCTCGTGCGATTTGAGTCTGATACAGAGAGACATAGCAATTTCCTCTTTATCCACCATCACGTCAGAAACTTGGAACATTGTAGACAGATATCCCCGTAAACTGATAACACTCCCATGTGTACCTGGATATGTTACAAGATTAACATATCCGAGATCTGAAAGCTTGTTCATATATCGGCCAACTGTCGCTTTTGACACACCCCAGCGTTCTGCAAGTTCAGCGTAACCTACAAGCGGAGAACCTGTGCCATTTCTCATATAGATAACAGGAGCCACTTCAGAACCTTTCACCTGTGGATCGTTGTATACAGTATTGATCCACATATCAATGAGAGCATCCATTTCGGAATTCTTTCCGCTTCCAACAAGCTCAGCAGCAATATGT
>JAZSNZ010000318.1:0-10143 GCA_045536645.1 Acutalibacteraceae bacterium | reverse complement strand
ACGATTGCCTCAACAACACCGTTGACTCCGACGATAGCGGAAAGGAACTTGAGAAGGCTTCCGTCTGCGATGCTCTGGATAAACTCAGTGTTCCAGAAGCAGAGGATCAGCAGACCTACGAAGAATATGGTGTTGAGCAGCGATCCGCAGAGGGATGTAAAGCCGAATGCGAAGATGCTTCTGTTGTTTTTCTTTTCAAATCCCCGGAAGATAAGTCCTGTGAGCCAGCCCATGAGAACACGGGAAACGATGCACACGATAGCGGTAAAGAGGGGATTGATTCCCATAAGAGTTGCGCCGAAAGCGCTCATGCCGAAGCACTGGATGTAGCTTGTGATGCCGAACATGAGACCGAGGAAGGCACCTGCCTTTGCTCCGAAGAGCATTGCACCGAGAATAACAGGCACGGTCAGGAAGGTGATCTCAATGAAACCGACCTTAAGGTAGCCTATGGGTGTAAAGCCCATGATGAAGATGATTGCTGTGAACAGTCCCATGAAGGTCAACATCAGAACACTTCTGCTTGCTGCCTTGATCGGCTTTGTCACGGGATTTTCTGCCTTCTGCTTCTTTTCTTTTGACATTTAAATTCCTCCTTGCTGCTGCTCCTTTTCGGGATGCAGCGCATATATCAAAAACCGTTTATCGGTTTTTGTCCCAGATTATCTTAAGTCCTTCCAGCACGAGGTTCTCAGCCAGAATGAACTCCTTTGCACAGTGGGGAACTATTTTCTTTGCAAAGCCGCCTGTGGCAACAGCTGTAACACTTTCGCCCAGCTCCTTTTCGATTCTCATCAGCATACCGTCGAGAAGCGATGCAGCACCGAACACAACACCGGACTGCATACATTCGATGGTGTTCTTGCCGATGACCCTTGCAGGGGATTCAAAGCTGACCTGCTGGAGCTGTGCGGTGTTTGCAACGAGAGCGTTGAGCGCGGTTCTGACACCGGGGTAGATTATGCCGCCCTGCATATTGCCCTCGGAATCGAGGACTGTAAGGGTGCTGGCAGTGCCGAGGTCACACACCACATTGGGCAGGGGATACTTTACCTTTGCCGCAACGGACACCGCCACAAGGTCAGCGCCCAGCTGAGCGGGATTGTCTATTTTTATATTGAGGCCTGTCTTGACCCCGGGTCCGAGAATAAGCGGCTCAAAGCCGAAGAGCCTGTTCACTCCGTTTGCGATATACTGAGTGATATTGGGAACGACCGAGCCGATGACAGCGCCGTGGATCTCCGAAGGCTCAATTCCGTAGAGCTCCAGCACTATCTTCATCTCAACAGCATACTGATCCTCTGTTCTGTTGCTGTCGGTGGCAAGACGGGAGGTAAAGCGAAGCTCCTCCCCCTCAAAGGCACCGATGGTTATATTCGTATTTCCTATATCAACGGCAAGCAGCATTGTATGCGCCTCCTATAAAACGTTCAGTTTACAGATATTTTACATTTTTTATTCTTCTAAGTCAATAGAAGAGAATGCAAAGCATCAATTTGTGTGGTACAATAATTAATGTATATTATGCACATTTCTGGAGGCAGGTATTTATGAATAAGGAACTTGAAAAGCTTATACTCAGCTATAAGGACGATATTATAGAAGACATCAGGGGCATTGTGGCTATTGACTCTGTTGTCAGCGAGGCGACGGACGATAACACCCCTTTCGGTGAGGGCAGCAAAAAGGCACTTCTCTACATTCTCGGCAGAGCACAGAAAATGGGCTTTGAGACAAAGAACATAGGTAACGGTGCAGGACACGCGGAAATGGGCGAAGGAGACACCTACGCAGGCGTTCTGACCCATGTTGACGTAGTTCCTGCAGGTGAAGGCTGGACAAGCGACCCCTTTACTCTGACTATCCGCAATGGACGTCTTTACGGCAGAGGCGTGGCTGACGATAAAGGTGCGGCCGTCGTCTCCCTCTACTGCATGAAAGCCATAAAGGATCTCGGCATTACGGGTAACAGGCGGCTTCGCTGTATCTTCGGTGCCAGCGAAGAGGTTGGCATGGAGGATATGGAGATGTATTTTGGTGCTGAGCCTCTCCCCGAATTTGCATTCACTCCCGATTCCGACTATCCTGTCTGCAACCGTGAAAAGGGCATTCTGCAGTTTGAGATTTTTGCAGATATACCCGAAAACAGTTCACTTGTGTCTTTCGATGCAGGCAGTGCATTTAACTGCGTTGCGGAAAAGACCACCGCAGTGCTTTCTGTGCCTGTTGATGCATCGGCTATGGAAACAGTCACTGCCGCAGGCTGTGACTGCGACATAAATGGCAATACAATTTTTGCAAAGGGCAGATCTGCCCATGCAATGTGCCCGACAAACGGCATAAACTCCGCTGCTGCTGTGCTGACAGCGATCAGTGCACAGCTGAATGAAGAGTGGCTCGACACCCTCTGCACCCTGCTGTGCAATACCGACGGTTCTGGTTTTGGGGTAAACTGCTCTGATGAGCCCTCGGGCGAGCTGACATTCAACCTCGGCATAGTCGAAACACAGGGCAGAAAACTTCGTATTGCGCTTGATATCCGTTATCCCGTCACTGCTGACGGCATGGAAATAGAAAACAAGCTTCGCAAAAAGGCAGAGGAGCTTTCCCTCGGCATCAATGTTGCCGAAAACAAAGCCCCAATCTATCTGCCCACCGATGATCCTCTTATCCGCACTCTCTGTCAGTGCTACGAGGACGTAACAGGCGAAAAAGGCGAATGCTATTCAACAGGCGGCGGCACCTACGCAAGAGCACTGGCTAACCGCGGCGTAGCTTTCGGGCCTGCCAATTCCGACAGTCCCACAAACCTCCACGAGGCTGACGAAAGCCTCAGCATGGACGATCTCATCAAGCACATGAGAGTCTGCTGCGAGGCCATGTACAGAATGTTCACTATGTAAGTTCACGCAATCACAAGAAAACATATGAATCTACAACAGGAAAAGATGTAGTAATTTATGAAAAAAGAAGAAAGAATAATTAAGCTCGGAGATGTTATTGTCATCGCCCTGCTGCTGACAGCAAGTCTTATTATTTTTCTCTCATCCCTTCCATCCCGAAGCAAGGAGATAACAGAGGCTATAATAAGCGTGGACGGACAGGAATACGCACGCTATCCCCTCGATACCGACAGGGAGATAAAAATCGAGCAGAACGGGCATGTGAACATAATCGAAATAAAGGACGGGGCAGTGAGGGTAAAAAGTGCCGACTGTCCTGACCGCACCTGCGTAAATCAGGGCTTTATCGAAAAAGGCGGCGAGGTTATCGTTTGCCTGCCTGCAAGACTGACCGTCACCCTCGATAAAACTGATTCGCAGTTTGATTCAGTGGTTTATTAAGTCTGATAAAGCCTTATAAATCAGATAAAACCGGTATTCTTTCATAAGCTTTTCCGACAATCACAGATTACTTTTTATCATTTTTTGGCAATAGTTTCAAAAATAAGGTTTACAGATGCATATAAAAAGTACTATAATGTTTTTATTGCTTATTTGATAACAGTCTGTGTGGAGGACTGTTTTCGTGTAAAATCGATTCAGTTATGCTGTCCGGATAGGGGGACGAAATCGAAATGGATGTTCAGAACATAGAAAATGAAGAGATAATCAATACCGATGACAACTGTGAGGCAGAATCATTGCACCTGCTTCCTTTGGACGAACAGCTCAAGCTGCTGGAAAACATGAAAGAGGATATAAAAATTGTTTGCAGCAGTGTAAAACGCAAACCGCTGTATTCCTTTGTAAAGCGACTGTTTGATATTGTTGCATCAATTCTTGCTTTGATTTTTCTGTCGCCTCTCTTCCTGATTGTTTCAATCAAAATAAGGAAGGAAAGCGAAGGTCCTGCAATATTTAAGCAGCTGCGTGTAGGTAAAAACGGCAAGGTTTTTACAATGTACAAGTTCAGAAGCATGTATGTGGATGCTGAAGAGCACCTGAAACATGTTCTGAAACTGAACAAGGGAAAAAATTACCTTATGTTCAAGGCTGACGATGATCCGAGAATCACTCCTTTCGGAAATATAATCCGAAAGAACAGCATAGATGAATTACCTCAGCTGCTCAACATCCTCAAAGGCGAAATGAGTTTTGTCGGCCCCCGTCCACCGTTGGTCAGAGAAGTCATTCAGTACGAAAAAGAACACACAATCAGACTGTCTGTAAAAGGCGGCCTTACCTGCTTCTGGCAGATTTCCGGAAGAAATGATGCTGACTTTGATTTTTGTATTGAACAGGACAGAAAGTATCTGAATCAACGCAGTTGGTGGACTGATATAAAGCTGATTCTATCCACCGCCCGACAGGTTCTTTTCAGAAAAGGTTCATAACGCCCAACCGTGCATACATAGCTAACGTATAAAAAGGTGCTGCAAGTCTGCAGCACCTTTTTTCACTGAAAATTATTAACGTCAACGCATCTGAGCAATCTTCTCTTTTCCACAAAATCGGGACAGAGTTTTAAAAGCACCGCATAAAAACTTGAGCTGTGATTTGCCTCAATAAGATGAGCCACCTCATGGGCTGTTACATAATCAATAAGCTCTCTGTCAAGGCGCACCAGATGCTGATTGAGCCTTATTGTACCGTTATCTGAGGTACAGCTTCCCCAACGGGAGATCATCTTACGCACCGTCAGCGAAGGTCTCTCGATTCCGAGCTCTTTTTCCTCCGCTCGCTCCATCACTCTGTCAAGAGACGCGGAAAGCTCCTCTTTCGCAAGTTTCAGCAGGAATTTTTCCACTGTATTGACAATATGAGCCTTGTCAGCAGGGTCAGGCACACTTACAAAAAGTGCATAATCGCCGAGCAGAGCATGGGTTCTGCCTGAAGACACCACAATTTTTCTCTTTGTGCCCAGTATGGATATCTCAAGACCCTGGGCGATGCGTTCTGCCTGTGCCTCTTTCTTTGCTATCTGAGCAAATACCCACTGTGCGTTCTTTTCCACGAATTCATGGATAAGCTCATTTTTGCATCTTTCAGGGGCTGAAACCACAGCCATGCCGTCACGGACTATCATCTTTATTTTACGCATGGGCTTCTTTGTTACCTCGTAATTGAAAGTTCCCTCTTCACTCTTATATACATAGGTCATTATAACCACCTCAATGGCAGTATACCATCAGAAGCCTCCGAATGCAAGAGCACACAGTCCCAAAATCAGAAGCAGTGAGGGCAGACCCTTAAGGGGGCGGGGCGCATCGGACACCTTCATGCGTCTGATAACGGGGGACAGTGCGGTGAGCAGAAGAATAACCCCCACTGCCGTGCCGATGGCGTAAAGTACCGTTTCAAGCGCACTGCCTGCATAAGGCTGAGTCAGCACAAGGACAGTGCAGACAGCGGGCAGGCAAAGGCTTTTTCTCTCTGATAAAATAACCTGCTCCGCTGTTTTTGAAAAAATGAAGGAAAAAATCACACAGAGCAAAACCGCCGTCTGCGTTTCCCACAGTGCGTCTGCTGTTATATACACCCCATCTGCAAGCAGAAACGAGCAGGCAACAGACAGACCTGTCAGCATCGCACCTTTTGTATGCCTGAGCATTTCTTTTTCGGGCAGTGCGGCAGGTGCGGCATATACAAGGGCACAGGAGGCCAGTACACCCGAAACAAAAAGTCCTAAGTCTCCCATATTTTCCCCTCCCCATCGGGAATAAACATCTGTATCACTGCCGAAATGATACAGGCAAGTATCAGCCCCATGGAAACATCACCCGACAGTGGCAGAAGGGTAAGCATCAGTCGCACCATGCCCAGGAGTATCACCATCAGAGCAGAGGCGGCAGTGCTTCCCAGTGCCTGCCGCCAATTGCAAAAGCGAGGTGCTGTGCAGGCGGCAAAAAACAGGGGTGCTCCTGTCAGGGCAAAGGACGGCGCTCCCTCAAAGCTGCTCGGAAACACAGCACAGATTATCTCTTCGCCGCCGAAAGCCACCGCCGCAGATATCATCAGTGCTGCAAAGGCGGAAAGCAGGGGATTATCCGCCCTTTTTGCAAGCCTCACTGCCCCCGCTGCCGCACACCCCACGACAAGGAGATTTATTCCGCAGGCAAGAGACAGTGCAGGCGTTACAGTGCCCGAGGCCATTGCAGGTGCGGCGGCCGCAAGACATATCCCTGCTCCTTTGCCGTATTTACTCATAAATATCGCTCTCCGATCCGTTGACAATCACCGTTTCGCCATTTTCGAGGATAAAGTTGTTCGTAAATTCCCCTGCGGTGTTAACAGCCGCCACTACTGCCTTTGAGGAGACTGTCGCACCCGAAACACCGTCTATGCCTGTGCCTTCTGCAGCACCGCCTGCCTTGGCACAGCACTCCTGAGCGAGCGCGGTAAAGGAATTTATCCTTATGGAAACACCTGCTATGGCGTCCGTTCTGCCGTCGTCATCGAATATCATTTTCGATGGGTCCTGAAGCTCAATGAGTCTGTCCTCTAAAAGCTGTGCCTGCTCGTGCCATAAAAGCCCGTCAGCAGTCATGACATACTCTCCGTCAATGGAGGCCTGCCGCTTGCTCTTGCCGCCGCTTTCGCTTTCTGCGTCCCATATGACCTTTGTTATACGTCCCTCTTCCACTGTCATGGTCATGTTTTCCCTGTAGCCGTCGCTGTAGCCGTCACGCTCTGCGTAGTAGGTGCCGTCATTAAGAGCGGTTTTTCCAAGCATTACAGGCAAAGCTCCGCCTGCAAACTGCGACAGAAAGGCGTTTTCAGCAACACGTGAGCCTACACCCTCGGTTTCGTTATTGTCCCCGATCTTAACTCCCGTTATCCTCTTTCCGTCTGCACTGACTCCTGCAATAACCTCCATATCACCGCCGTAGCCCTGCACCGTCAGCTCTATAACATAACCCTTTGTCTCTCCCTCAGTTTCGGCTCTGTAGGCTCTTTTCACTTCGTTATAAGGCTCTCCCGCCTCGCTTATATCTATTTCTTCGTAGCTCTCCGCACGCAGTACGCCCTCAAATCTTCCCCTGAGTGCGTCCCCCTGTGTGCTGTCGCCAACTCTCTGTGCAATCAGCGACATCAGCCATAATATGCCCACGCTGACAGCAGTCACAAGGGCAAAGGAGCCTGCGTTTTTAAGCCATCGCTTTGTGTTTTCGTTCATATCCCGTACCTGCCTTTCCGTAAACCCTCGGAGCTGTCAACTCCTCTACAAAAGGTGCAAAAAGATTCATTGTCAGAATGGCGAAACAGACTCCCTCGCTTGTTTGTCCCACAGCACGTATCATAAAGGTCAGAACACCTGCGCCAATGCCGAAAACAAGCCGTCCTGTGTCGGTGGCGGGAGTGGTGGAGTAATCTGTTGTCATGAAAAAAGCACCGAATAACGCACTGCCGCTGAGGATGGCAGTAACCGCATCGCCTGTTAAAAAATGCTCACCGCCGAAAAGAAGTGTAAGCACTGCAACAGAGGCGAGCATGCCAAGAGGTGCATGAAGCCTGACTATCCCCCTGCAGTAGAGCAGCATAAAGCCCAGTATCAGCAATACTGCACTTGTCTCTCCCATACTGCCTGCATGGTTTCCCATAAGGAGATTGCCCACAGGCACCTGTACACCCGACAGAGGCGTGGCGGAAGAAATACCGTCAAAGGGCTGTGTAAAATCTATCACCTGTCCTGCGGCACCGATGAGAAGAGCGGCACGTCCCACAAGAGCAGGATTGAAAATGTTCTGACCGATACCGCCGAAAAGCTGTTTACCCACTATTATCGAAAAGATATCTGCAAAAATGAGTGCCCACACAGGAGTTGTCACAGGCAGGCTCAGTGCCAGCAGGAGACCTGTTACTGCCGCCGAAAGGTCAGCGATTGTTATCCTGCGGCGTGTGCAGAACTCCCACACCGCCTCAGATGCAATACACACCGCAACAGACAGCAGACAAAGCCACAGGGCACGAAAACCGAAATACCAGACCGCTGAAGTCAGAGATGGGCACAGGGCAATCAGAACCCATAGCATTATTTCCGCTGTGTCCGTGTTTCTTCGCAGGAATACACATTTTACCCTTTTCATGTCTTTCTGTTCCTCCTTGCAAATACCCTTCTGCGAGCGGCAGTGGTGTGCTCAGTCAGTTCACGCTTTGCAGGGCAGACAAAGGAACAGCAGCCGCAGGAGATGCAGGCATCGGCACACAGAGCCTCAAGACTTTCCATGTCTCCCGCTCTCTCTGATGCATCTATTTTGTAAGGAATGATACGTGCAGGACAGACCCTTGCACACCCGCCGCAGTGTATGCAGGACTGCTCTTTTATCATCGGTGGTATCAGTGCGATATACCCCGTTGTTGTAAGCGACACAAAAGCATTGTCGGGGTCGATTATCTTGCCTGTCATGGCACCGCCCTCAATAACGGACGCCCCTTCCTGCACGCCGTTGCAGATATCGAGAAGATACCGTGCGCTTGTGCCGCAGGGAGCAAGGATATTGGCACATTTCCCAACCGCTCCGCCTACAGTCACTATCCTTTGCACAGGAGCAATGCCCGTCTCAATACTTTCGGCAAATGCCGCCGCAGTAGCACAGTTTGAGACAATGGCACCGCTGTCTTTCGGGTATCTGAACCGAGGCACCTCACGGCGAAGAACGGAAGAGATAAGCTGACGCTCCGAGCCCTGAGGGAATTTTTTGGATACCTGTACAATGCGGATATCTTCACCCTGTGCAGCACCCTTCAGTCTTTCCAGCAGGTCACGGTGCTTGACACATATAAACACCGCCTCTGCACCCGATGCTTCTCTCAGCAACTTTGCTCCGCGAATAACCTTTCCCGGCAGATTTGCAACCAGCGCACGGTCACAGCTTAAATGCGGTTCACATTCGCAGGCATTTATAAGAAGGAATTTTACATTGGTGCAGTTTTCGTACTTTTTCGCTGTCGGAAAGCCTGCACCCCCCATTCCCACAAGGGATATTTTTCTCATATAGTCAACAAGTCCGCTGGGCGTATCGACAGACCTTTCAAAAGGTTCTGCCCACTGATTCTTGCCGTCGTTCTCTATTATCACTCTGCCCTTTTCTATCCCACGCACACTGCCCGAAACTGAGCTGTACACCGCCATCTCCCTGTTTATTCCGAGATTTGTACCCACCAGCACCCTGTCGCCCACTCTGACCATCACCGCATCAGAGACGGCAAGGGATACCGTCGGCGGCCGAACGTGGATTATGGAGGTGTCGGCCGTATGCCCTGAAGGCAGCGGCGGCATCATAAGTCCTCCCGAAAAGCTCAGCGTGTTTTCCATATTTCCCCTCCTTGCACTTTACGGTTATTATTGGAGGGGGAAATCGGGTTTATGCATGATGGAATGTTATTTCATCATGCAATGTGCATTTATGCACATTGCAATTCATGTTCGCAGAACAAATCATGTGTAGGTACATAAATGCACGCACACAATTCATGCCCGACGGGCAATTCATTCTTTGGCTCTGATTTTTGCGCTGCGGTAAAATATCTCGCCCACCGTAGAGGAGGATATTATCCTCCCGTTAAATCCAAGATCTTCTGCAAAACCAGAAACGGACAATTCGTGAATTGTCCCTACGATGAAAATGAATACCAGCAATAAATCCGATTGCCACCGTAGGAGAACCCCTCTACGAGCTTCCGCTTGTTCTGTTTCTGTGTCGAAACATAAACACACATTCCGCTTTCCTGATGAAATAAACCACAAAAAATCGGCAGAGAAGCGCTTCTCTGCCGATAGTTGTTTTTAATTGTATCCCAATTATCAGTTGGAAGAATAGTTGGGAGCTTCCTTTGTAATCTGAATATCGTGGGGATGGCTTTCACGCAGGCCTGCGCCTGTGATGCGTACAAACTGAGCCTTGCTGTGAAGCTCGGGGATATCTGCACAACCGCAGTAGCCCATACCGGAGCGGATACCGCCGACCATCTGATAGATGGTGTCGGAGAGCGGGCCCTTGTAAGGTACACGACCCTCAACGCCCTCGGGAACGAACTTCTTTGCCTCAGCCTGGAAGTATCTGTCGGAGCTGCCCTTGCTCATAGCAGCAAGTGAACCCATGCCGCGGTATACCTTGAACTGTCTGCCCTGATAGAGCTCAGTCTCACCGGGAGCCTCCTCGCAGCCTGCGACAAGAGAACCGACCATTACAACGCTTGC
>JAZSNZ010000041.1:0-11162 GCA_045536645.1 Acutalibacteraceae bacterium | reverse complement strand
TACCAAGGCAGGCATCAACATGGATGCTGTTGCCAAGATGGGTAAAATAGTCCGTCAGTGTGCTGAGCTTACCGCCGATAATTGCTCCTTCGGTGCTGCCAAGCTCGTTATCTTCTGCAACGCGCCTGAGGACAATCCCTTTATGGCAGGTGCTTTCCACGGTGTCGGTGAGCCTGACTGCGTTATCAATGTCGGCGTTTCAGGCCCCGGCGTTGTCCGTGCCGCTCTTGCCCGTCACCCCAACCGCGACATCACAGGCGTCGCCGATATAGTCAAGCGCACCGCCTTCAAGATAACAAGAATGGGTCAGCTGGTAGCTCAGGAAGCCTCCAGAAGGCTGGGTGTGCCCTTCGGCATTGTTGACCTTTCCCTCGCTCCCACCCCTGCTGTAGGTGATTCCGTTGCCTATATTCTTGAGGAAATGGGCCTTGAAAAGTGCGGTGCTCACGGCACAACTGCCTGTCTTGCTCTGCTCAACGACGCTGTCAAAAAGGGCGGCGTTATGGCAAGCTCCCACGTAGGCGGACTTTCGGGAGCATTTATTCCTGTTTCCGAGGACGCAGGCATGATAGAAGCCGCCAGATGCGGTGCTCTGACCCTCAACAAGCTCGAGGCTATGACCGCTGTATGCTCAGTAGGTCTTGATATGATAGTTATCCCCGGTGATACAAGTGCGGATATTATCTCCGCTATTATCGCAGATGAGGCTGCTATAGGCATGATAAACTCCAAGACAACCGCTGTACGTGTTATCCCTGCCATAGGTGCAAAACCCGGCGAGGAGCTTAATTTCGGCGGTCTCTTCGGCTCGGGCCCCGTTATGCCTGTAAACACCTATTCCCCTGCAAAGTTTATTTCAAGGGGCGGCAGAATCCCTGCACCTATCCAGAGCCTCAAGAATTAATTTTGAACAAAACAGCCGTCCTTTCGGGCGGCTGTTTCAGCGTTTATTCGATTGAAATTGATTTATAAAAAGAGTATAATATCGGATAGATTTGGTTTGCTTTTGAAGGAGGGTCTTTTATGAGCAATCAGAATGAACTTAAAAAGACTATCGATGCAATTATTGCAACAGACAAGAAGGCTCGTGAAGCTACTCAAAAGGTACGCGAAAATGCCGCAAACGCCAACAAGCATATTTCCGAGCGTGTAACGGCTGTGCATAATGAATATATGTCACGTGCTCTACATCGTGTTGACGTTATCAAGAACGCAGAAACTCAGTACGCTGACGGTGAATGGGAGAAAACACAGAAAAAGTACACGGCGATCTCCGAAGAGCTTGACAGGCTTTACACCGAAAAGGGCGATGAGTGGGTGGACGAGCTTGTCAGAAATGTTACAGAAGCTGACTGAGCTTACAGTATCTTATACTAAGGAGGTGTGAGCATTGCCGATAAGTTCCAAAGCATCAAACGCGCTGTATGCAAAGTGCCGTGCCATGTTCGGCAAGAGGCTCACACAGCACGACATTGATATTCTGCTTAATTCCCGTTCTCTTTCAGAGATCGCCATTTATCTTAAAAGCAATACACGTTACAGCACTGCTCTTTCTAACGTAGATGAGAGACTGACTCACAGAGGCCAGCTTGAAACCGAGCTTAACAGAATGCTTTTCGGGCAGTTTGAAGCTCTCTGCAGATATGAAATATCAGTAGGTGAGCATCTTGCAAATTTCGTTCTTAACAGAATGGAACTAAAGCAGTTTCTCTCGTTCCTGCAGTATCTCAATTCGGGACATCCTCAGGATTACATCTTCACTCTTCCCTACTTCTTTGAGAAGCACACTGATGTAAATCTTATGGAGCTTTCTCAGCTGAGGTCTTTTCCTGAGTTTCTCGATCATATCAGAAAGAGTATTTATTATGATGCTTTGAAAAATGTAAAATTTGAGGACGGGCGCTTTGATTACGCCCTGATTGAAAACCTGATGTATTCAAGGCTTTATGATACCGCTCTTGATGCCTGCAGAAAGTATTATTCGGGTCAGGCTCAGAAGGAGCTCCTCGATCTTTTCGGCACTGAGATAGAGCTTCATAACGTAATGTCTGTTTACAGACTTAAGAAATACTACAAGGCGTCTGCCGAATTTATTTCATCCATGCTTTATCCCTATTCAGGCCGCATTGGAAAACGCGTTATGAAAGAGATGACTGCTGCTGAAAATGCAGATGAAGTCCTTGATATTTTCCTCAAGCGCACTTCATACCGCAAGGTAGTAAATCTTGAACTTATAAACAGACATCATATTGACAATGTTTTCAGAGAGCTTCGCTACAAGCGTGCTCATCACTATATGCATTTTTCCACAAACCCTTCGGTGGTTCTGCTTTCCTACATGATACTGACCGAAACAGAGCTCACCGAAATCATTACAATAATCGAGGGCGTGCGTTACGGACTTACTCCCGAACGCATTTCTGAGCTTATTGTAATGGATAATTATTGATTCTCCTATGAAGGAGGCTGAGAAAAATTGGCTATTTCAAGAATGAGACTTGTCACTGTCAGCGGTGATATAAGCAAGCTTGACAAGGCGATAGAAGCCTGCTGCATAAACGGCGACTTTCACATAGAACAGGCCACCGAATTTTTTGACAGCAAGCAGGGTTATTCCTCAATAAATGAGGATAATCCCTACAGCTTCTACCTTGCAAAGCTTGAAAACGCACTTGGGGATGCAAAACTGACTGTCCCTGAGTATAACGGCACAAAATCAGAGCTTGAATCCTCTGAGCTTGCGAAGTTCGTCGATTCCTTCGAGGAAAACATCGGCGGTCTTTCCGCAAGGATCTTAGAGCTCGAAAACGAGATTCGCAGCACAAAGCTCTCTCTTGAGCAAATGAAGCATTTTGAGGGGCTTGATATTGAGCTTGATGAGCTGTTCGCCTGCGAATTTATCGATATGCGCTTCGGCAGGCTCCCGATTGAAAGCTACGAAAAGCTGGCTTACTACAACGATAATCCTTACGTCATGTGCTTCCCCTGTACAAAGGACAAGAAATATGTATGGGGTCTTTACTGCGCTCCCCTTGATGCCATAGGCGAGGTGGACAGGATTTTCCAGAGCCTTTACTGGGAACGCATCTGGCTGCCTGCCGAAACGGGTACTATCGAGGAAGCCTGCAGTATGCTGGAAGAAAAGCTCAAAAGCAGCGAAACTGCTCTCAGCGAGCTCCAGCGTGAGCTGAGCAATTACTGGGACAGCGAAAAAGAGAAGTGCGCTTTGATATACAGCCTGCTTTCCCAGAGAAAACAGACCTTTGATCTTCGCAGAAATGCGGTAAGATACGGCGATTCAAACACCTTCTATCTGGTCGGCTGGATTCCCTCCAGAACACGCAACCGCATAAGAGCTGACCTTGACAAGGTACAGGGAATAACCTACAAACTGGAACGTCCTGACGAATGCGGCAAGGAACCGCCCACAAAGCTCAGAAATCCCATGCCGATAAAGGCATTTGAGTTTTTCGTTTCCATGTACGGTCTCCCCTCCTACAGGGAAATCGACCCCACACCCTTTGTGGCGATAACCTATTTCCTGCTCTTTGGCGTGATGTTCGGCGACGTGGGTCAGGGCTTTGTTCTTACTTTAGTTGCTTACTTCTATATGTGGAAAATAAAGAAGATGCCCCTTGGCAGAGCGATTGCCATATGCGGTATATCGTCCATGCTGTTCGGTGTGATCTTCGGCTCGGTGTTTGGCTTTGAGGAATGGCTCAATCCCATGTTTGCATGGCTTCATGACAAAACAGGCATTCCTTTGACAGAAGGAAAGCTTATCGATGTCCATCACCCCTCAACCATTTTGGGGCTTATCTATACAGCCGTCGGAATCGGTGTTGTTCTTGTTATCATCGCGATGATGATAAGCATCTACTCAAAGATAAAGCAGAAACAGTGGGGCATGGCACTGTTTGATTCAAACGGCCTTGCAGGACTTGTCTTCTACACCGCCCTTATCGCAGGCGTAGGCGGTCAGCTGCTCCTTGGCTGGAATATCCTTTCCGTACCCTATATCATCGGGCTTATCGTTCTGCCCCTGCTGCTCATTTTCTGCAGAGAGCCTCTCTGCGAGCTGCTCGAGGGCAAGGAACACTGGCTGCCCGAGAGCATTGGAGACTTTGTCATGCAGAACTTCTTCGAACTTATAGAAGTTCTCCTCTCCTATGTTTCAAACACCGTTTCATTCATGCGTGTGGGTGCTTTCGTTCTTGTTCACGCAGGTATGATGCAGGTTGTATTCACCCTTGCCGGTGAGCCCGGCTCTGTGACATACATCGTTGTTGTGGTCATAGGCAATATAATCATCATGGCTCTTGAGGCTCTGCTTGTCGGTATACAGGCACTTCGCCTTGAATTTTACGAAATGTTCAGCCGCTTCTTCTCAGGCACAGGCAGAGCTTACGAGCCTGTCAGACTGTCTGCGGAAAGTGCAAAAACAAAATAGTATCGGAGGAAAATATAATGAACTATGTACTTTATCTTCTGCCTTTAGCTGTTATTTTCACAAGCGTTTATGCCGCTCTCAGATCCTTTACAAAGCACGGCAGCGGCAGCAAGGCTCTTAAGATCAACCTTTCTTTTGTGGGCGTTTTTGCTCTTGTTATGATCGCAGGCGGTCTCTCCGTTTCTGCTGTAAGCGCTTCTGACGTTGTTTCCGCATCTGATGCTGTCACCGCTGCTGCCTCTGCAGTTGACCCCACAAAGGGTCTCGGTATGATCGCTGCTGCTCTCGTTACAGGTCTTTCCGGTATCGGCGGCGGTATCGCTGTTGCTGCAGCTGCTCCTGCTGCTATCGGTGCTACCAGCGAAGATCCCAAGGCTTTCGGTAAGGCTCTTATCTTCGTTGCACTGGGCGAATCCATCGCTCTCTACGGTCTGCTCGTTTCCATCATGATCCTCGCTAAGTATTAAGATGAGATTCTATCTTATAAGCGATAACCGTGACACTGCCGTCGGGCTTCGTCTGGCAGGCATTGAAGGTGTCATTGTTCACGAAGAGGAGGATGTCCGCGCAGAGCTTAAAAAGGCTATGGCGGACGAAACGGTGGGAGTTATTCTCATGACCGAAAAGCTCATTGGTCTCTGTCCTGAGCTGGTCTATGACCTTAAACTCAACCACGCCCGTCCTCTTATCGTTGAAATTCCCGACAGACACGGAAACGGACGTGCCAAGGATTCTATCGAGCGGTATGTCCGTGACGCAATAGGCGTTAAAATATAAGGCAGGTGTATCCTATGCTTACACAGGAAGAAAAGCTTCGCTCGTTCCTGACTGCAATTGACGATTATGCTGAAAAACAGCGCTCCAGAATTTTGTCTGAGCTTGAAATGAGCAATCGTCTTGCAGTGGAGAAGGCTGAAAAAGCTACCCTTGACAATGCATATGAAATAATCAATCAGCGCACAAGTGCGGTGCGTATGCAGGTAAGCCGCGATATTGCTCTGCGTGAGTCGGAGGCTAAGAACGAGCTTATCCGCAAGCGCAATGCGATCGAGGCTGAGGTTTTCTCCCGTGCTGCAGACAAGCTCCGTCAGCACACAAAAACCGATGCGTATCTTGCTTATCTTGTTCGCTGTGCAGAAAAGGCCGCATCTCTTCTGGGCGATGACGGGGAAACTGTCATATTCATCCGCAGTGAGGATAAGGCTTTTGAAAATGATATAATCAGCGCTTTCGGCAAAGGCTGCTCTGTCAGCGTTGATGAATCCATAAAAATCGGCGGTCTCCGTTTTGAAAACGAGGCGTCATGCCGTGCTATCGATGCAACCTACGACAGTGCGCTTTACACTCAGCGCGACAGGTTTGCCGAAGCAAGCGGTTTAAAAGTTATTTGATTTTGAGGTGATGAAATGACCTCCCAGTGTGTTATACACGGTATCAACGGCCCTGTTGTGACCGTTAAGGGACGTACCGATCTTTCCATGATGGAAATGGTTTTTGTGGGCGAGCAGAAGCTTGCCGCGGAAGTTATCGGCGTTGCCAATGATACCACTACAATACAGGTTTACGAGGAAACCACAGGACTTCGCCCGGGAGACCCTATCTATTCCACCGGTGACAGACTTTCCGTAACCCTCGGACCCGGTATACTTGACAATATTTTCGACGGCATTGAGCGTCCTCTGAAAAAGATCGAGGAGCAGTGCGGTGCATTCATTGACCGCGGTGCTGCCACCAATGCTCTTGACGAAGAGAGAGTATGGGATGTAAAAATCAAGGTCAATGTGGGCGATAAGCTCTGCGGCGGTCAGGTTTATGCCACCTGCCCTGAGACTTCCATTATCGAGCACAGATGCCTTGTTCCCCCCACCCTCAGCGGTACTGTAAAATCTGTAAAGCCTGACGGCGGTTACAGAGTCAATGACATCGTTGTGGTGCTTGAGGACGAAAAGGGAAACACCCATAATCTGACGCTCTGTCAGAAGTGGCCTATCCGTAAGCCCAGACCTGTATCCCAGCGTCTTTATGCAAACGCTCCCCTTATTACAGGTCAGCGTGTCATCGACACCCTCTTCCCCATCGCCAAGGGCGGCACTGCCGCTATTCCCGGCGGCTTCGGCGCAGGCAAGACAATGACTCAGCATCAGCTTGCAAAGTGGTGCGATGCTGATATTATCGTCTATGTCGGCTGCGGTGAGCGCGGAAATGAGATGTGTCAGGTACTGTCCGAATTTTCCGAGCTTATGGACCCGAAGTCCGGCAGACCCATGACAGACAGAACGGTGCTTATTGCAAACACCTCCAACATGCCTGTTGCTGCCCGTGAGGCTTCCATCTACACAGGCATTACCCTTGCTGAATATTACCGTGATATGGGATATCACGTTGCTATCATGGCAGACTCCACCTCCCGTTGGGCTGAGGCTCTCCGTGAGATTTCAGGCAGACTTGAGGAAATGCCTGCGGAAGAAGGCTTCCCTGCATATCTCCCCTCAAGACTTTCTGAGTTCTATGAGCGTGCAGGGCTTATGAAGACCCTTTCAGGCGAAAACGGCTCTGTTACAATTATCGGTGCTGTTTCCCCCCAGGGCTCTGACTTTTCTGAACCTGTTACCCAGAACACAAAGAGATTTACCCGATGCTTCTGGGCGCTCGACAAGGCTCTTGCCTATGCACGTCATTATCCTGCCGTCAACTGGAATAACAGCTACAGCGAATACGGCAACGACCTTAAAAACTGGTATGATACAAACGTCGGTCCCGAGTTTGTAAAATATAAGGAACAGACCGCCGCTCTTCTTCAGGAAGAGGCGAAGCTTATGGAGATCGTAAACCTCATAGGCTCCGATGTTCTCCCTGATGACCAGAAGCTTATAATCGAGATAGCGAGAGTTATCCGTCTGGGATTTTTGCAGCAGAATGCATTCCACAAGGAGGACACCTTCGTTCCCCTTGAAAAACAGCTTAAAATGCTCAAATGCACTCTTTACCTTTACACAAAGGCTCAGTCGGCCATTACTGTTGGTGTGCCTCTTTCAAAGATCACCGAGACAGGCATTTTCGACGAGCTTATCCGTATCAAATACGACGTACCCAATAATAATCTTGCGCTTTTTGACAACTATATGCGCAATATCGACACTGCTGTCAGCTCGGCGCACTAAGGAGGGAACCTGCTTTGATTTTTGAATATATCGGTGTCAAGGAGATTTCGGGTTCTCTTATTATTCTCGAAAATGTTGAGAATCCTTCCTATGAGGAAATGGTTGAGATAAGACTTGAGGACGGCACTACCAGAAACGGTCGAATCGTCAAAATCGAGGGAGATAAGGTCGTCATTCAGGTTTTCGAGGGCACAAGCGGTATTTCTCTGAAAAACACAAGAACCGTACTCAAGGGCAAGCCCATGGAGCTTAAGCTGTCCGACGAAATGCTGGGCAGAGTGTTCAACGGCGCAGGCAAGCCCATCGACGGTCTCGGTGAGATATACCCTGAAAAAAGTGCAAACATAAACGGCACTCCCATAAATCCCGTTTCACGTATTTATCCGAAGAACTACATCAGCACAGGTATTTCTTCAATCGACACTCTGATTACCCTTATCAGAGGTCAGAAGCTGCCTATTTTCAGCGGCTCGGGTATGAAGCACAACGAGCTGGCGGTTCAGATAGTGCGTCAGGCCAAGATCACAGGTGAATCAGGCTCAGATTTCTGCATAGTCTTTGCCGCTATGGGCGTAAAGAGCGATGTTGCTGATTATTTCAGACGTTCATTTGAGGATGCAGGTATTCTCAGCAGGGTAACCATGTTCCTAAACCTTGCAAACGACCCCATTATAGAGCGAATCCTTACCCCCAGATGCGCTCTCACTGCCGCTGAGCATCTTGCATTTGTTCACAACAAGCACGTGCTGGTTGTTATGACGGATATGACTTCCTATGCTGAGGCATGCAGAGAGTTCTCCTCCTCCAAGGGCGAGATTCCCAGCCGTAAGGGCTTCCCCGGCTATCTTTACTCAGACCTTGCTTCTCTCTATGAGCGCGCAGGCATGGTAAAGGGCAGTACCGGCTCTGTAACTCAGCTCCCCATTCTGACAATGCCCAATGACGATATCACTCACCCTGTACCTGACCTTACAGGCTACATCACAGAGGGTCAGATAGTTCTTGACCGTTCTCTTGATTCTTCGGGTGTTTATCCCCCTGTTTCCATTCTCGCTTCTCTGTCACGTCTTATGAAGGACGGCATCGGCGAGGGCTACACAAGAGAAGACCACTCGGCACTTGCCAATCAGCTTTTCGCTTCTTACGCAAAGGTGCAGGACGCAAGGTCTCTCGCTTCCGTTATCGGCGAAGAGGACCTATCCGCTGCTGACAAGAAGCTGCTTGAATTTGGCAGGGCTCTTGAACAGCAGTTTATCAAGCAGGGGTTCAATGAGGACAGAAGCATTGAGCAAAGCCTTGAAATCGGCTGGAAGCTTCTCGGTACTCTCCCCAAGGGCGAGCTCGACAGAGTTGACAGCGAAATTCTTGAGAAATATTACCGCGAAGTAAAAAACTGAGGTAAGGAGGAGCTTTTATGGCAAACGTCGTGCCAACCAAGGGTAATTTAATAGCAACCAAAAAATCGCTTGAGCTGGCAACTGTGGGCTATGAGCTCCTCGACCGCAAGCGAAATATACTTATCCGTGAGATGATGACTCTTATTGACAGGGCAACATCTATTCAGAGTGAGATTGATTCTGTTTACTCTCAGGCTTATCTCGCTTTGCAGACTGCCAATGTCATTATCGGCAGGTGTGATGCACTGGCTCAGACTGTCCCTGTTGACGACAGTCTCCATGTGGACTTTCGCTCCGTCATGGGTGTTGAGCTGCCGACGGTAACTCTGGGCGACGGCGATACTGCTCTGCCCTTCGGGCTTTATTCCTCTCAGTCTGCACTTGACGAGGCTTATATCAAGTTTCATGAGGTTAAAAGGCTGACTGCCTCTCTGGCGGAAATAGAAAATTCTGCATACAGGCTGGCTAACGCCATAAAAAGCACCCAGAAGCGTGCAAATGCTCTTAAGAATGTGGTCATTCCGAGGTTTACAGAGACTGTCAAGTTCATTACCGAATCTCTTGACGAGAAGGAAAGAGAAGAATTCTCCCGTCTCAAAGTCATCAAATCAAATAAAGAAAATCAGTAAATTTTGGTTTTTTCTGATTTTTGTATTAAAAATGAGCGCACCGAGCAAAATAACGGTGCGCTCATTCTGCGCTTATCTGAATTTCAAATTTGAAATTTATAAGGAGTTGAATTACGATGCTTGACAGAATCGCTTTGCTTCTGACTATCGTCGGTGCTCTTAACTGGGGCTCCATCGGTCTGTTCAGATTCGATTTCGTCGGCTGGCTCTTCGGAGGACAGACTTCCGTCATCGCACGTATTATCTTTGTGGTCGTTGCTCTCGCAGGCCTCTGGTGCATTTCTCTGCTTTTCAGAGACAGAGAAGAAGTTGTGGAAGACAGAAACCGAAGCTAAGATAATCCCAAATGAGATTCTTAAGGGCTCTGCCCTTAAGTGGGATTCACAAGGGTGAAACCCTTGTGCAGGGTTTGGGACAGAGTCCCGACTTTCATTACTTTAGTCCCTTGTGCCGCCGGCACAAGGGACATTTTCCAAAGCAGGCAGAATGCCTGCTTTGGTTTTTTCACAATAAGTTGAGGGGCGCAGCCCCTCAAACTCCTGCGTCAAGGACTCTGTCCTTGACGATCCTGCCGGCTTTGAAAAGCTGGATCAAACTTTTAGCGTATTGACAACCGACCTTTCTGCGAATATAATCAATGCAAAGAATATTCAGACTGCCACCGGGTAGTGATTGCGTATGCATTCGTCAGCACATCGTTAGGTCTTAGAAGATGTGCCTGCGGATGCTTTATTTTTTGAGGTGAGTATTTTGAAAATAAAAAATCCTTTTTCAGACCTTACAAAGTTTGAGCTGTGTCTGTGGCTCCTTTCCGTTGGAGTTACAATATGCGCAGGTATCTTTTCAGGCTCAGATGGTATTCTGAATACCGTCGCTTCGCTTATAGGTGTCACTGCGCTTATCTTCGTTGCCAAGGGCTATGTTTTAGGGCAGGCTCTGACTGTTGTATTCGCTGTGTTCTATGGTATTATCTCTTTTCATTTTCGTTATTACGGTGAGATGATAACCTATCTCGGAATGAGCGCTCCCATTGCAGCCCTTGCGGTTATTTCCTGGCTCAGACACCCTTACAAGGGTACAAAGGAAGTGGAGGTACATACTCTGACAAGGCTTCAGTGCGTGCTGATGTGGGTGCTGGCAATTTCTGTTACTGCCGCCTTTTATTTTATTCTGTCGGCACTGGGAAACACCAATATATTCTTCAGCACCCTTTCCGTTACCACAAGCTTTATCGCTTCCTATCTCACTTTTTACAGAAGCCCCTATTATGCCATCGGATATGCAGCAAACGACGTTATACTTATTGTTCTGTGGGTTATGGCCTCTATTGAAGAGCCGTCCTACATTCCCATGGTGATATGTTTTGTGATGTTTTTTGCAAATGATATGTACGGCTTTTTCAACTGGCGGAGAATGAGAAAAAGGCAGAGTGCGGGGGTATGATTTTTCAGTGCAGGCGAAAGCCTGCTCTGTTTTTGTTTGGGATTAGTTGAGGGGCGCAGCCCCTCAAACTCCTGCGTCAAGG
>JAZSNZ010000206.1:0-2481 GCA_045536645.1 Acutalibacteraceae bacterium | reverse complement strand
TGGACGTTGACAACACCATGACCACCCATGATAACCCCACTCCTGCAGAGGGAGTTATGGAGTGGATAGATTATATGAAGAGTCAGGGTCTGAAGCTGATAATCGTGTCAAACAATTATCCTGAGCGAGTAGTGCCCTTTGCCGAGAAAATCGGACTTGACTTTGTTGCAAGAGGCGCAAAGCCGCTTGCCAAAGGTTACAAGGAAGCATGCCGCAGAATCGGCGTTGATCCGAAAGAGGCTGTTGCTATAGGTGACCAGATATACACCGATATAATAGGCGGTAATCTGCTGGGCGCGTATACAGTGCTTACCGTACCCTACGAGCCAGAGGACAAAGTCTTCTTCAAGGTCAAGAGATTCCTCGAAAAGCCGGTTATAGCATCATATAAAAGGAAAGCGAAGAAAAAGAATGCCGATTAAGTTTGGGCCTGCAGGCATGTGCGAAATGGCTGCGGCAGAGAAGATAAAAAGCACAGAAAGGCTTATGCAATGGTTGGGAGACAAGGAACTCAATGCATTTGAGTATCAGTGCGGAAGAGGAGTACGCTTAAGCGCAGAGAAAGCGGAGCTTATCAAAACTGCTGCAAAAAACGCAGGTATAACTATTTCTCTTCACGCCCCTTACTTTATTTCCCTTGCTTCACTCGAAGAGGAAAAGCGGAACAACTCCGTTGAGTATATTCGTCAGAGCGCAGAGGCTGTGCAGATGCTGGGTGGAAACAGAATAGTAGTTCATCCGGGCGGCCTCTCCAAAATGACTAGGGAAGAGGCACGAGCCATCGCCTGTGAAACGCTGAGAAAAGCACAGAACACTCTCGATGAAATGAGAATGTCTGAGATTCATATCTGCCCCGAGGTGATGGGAAAAATAAACCAGCTGGGCGATCTTGAGGACGTAATCACATTCTGCAAGCTGGACGACCGATTTATCCCCTGTGTTGACTTCGGTCATCTCAACAGCCGCACAGCAGGCTCATTGCAGAGTACAGATGACTATATAAAGGTTTTTGATACTCTCTCAAACGAGCTTGGCACGGAGCGCACCAAAAACATGCATATCCACTTTTCTAAAATCGAATACTCAAAGGGCGGCGAGGTCAGGCATCTCACCTTTGAGGACAGTGTCTACGGCCCCGAGCCTGAAACGTTCATTGAAAGCATAGTAAAATACGGCATGACACCGACCATAATCTGCGAATCCGCAGGAACACAGACTGCCGACAGCGTTGCCATGCTTGATCTATACAAACAGAAGATATAAAAGGAGAAGAAATATGAGCAGGACATTTGCACAGGAATATGCAGACAGAATGAAAGAACTGCAGAGCCGTCTGCCCGAGGGTGTTGACGGAGCTCTTATAACCTCTGAAATTTCAAGAAGATATATGACAGGCTTTCCTTCTTCGGACGGCTTCCTTGTTGTAACAAAGGACAGCAGCGTATTTACGACCGATTCCCGTTATACGGAGGCTGCAGAAAACCAGATTACAAACTGCAAGGTTATCGGTTTTAAAAAGATCGGCGAGACCATGTCTGAAATCGCCAAGGAGCTTAATATAAAGAAAGTTCTCATCGAAGGGGAGAGGGTCACTCTTGCTGAGGCTGCAAAATATGAAAAGCTCTTTACAGACCTTGAGCTTATAAAGACAGACGAGCTTGACAACATTCTCAACTCAATGAGAGTATCAAAGTCCGAATATGAAATAGAAAAGATCAAGGAAGCTCAGGCAATAACCGAAGCATCCCTTGAGTATGTCCTCAACAATGTACTCAGAGAAGGTGTCACCGAAAAAGAACTTGCACTTGAAATCGAGTTCTATATGAGAAAGAACGGTGCAGAACGCATTGCATTTGACCTTATCGTCGCGGCAGGAGCAAACAGCTCCATGCCTCATGCAGTGCCCTCTGATTATAAGATTCAGAAGGGCGACTTTATCACCTTTGATATCGGTGCAGTTGTTGACGGATATCATTCCGACATGACAAGAACCGTTGTTTTCGGTAAGGCAAATGATGAGCAGAAGCTTATATACAATACTGTTCTGCGCGCACAGCAGGCCGCTATCGATTATGTCATAAAAGGCGGAAAAGTGCTTTCTGAATGCGATGCAGCGGCGAGAAAAGTGATTTCCGATGCAGGATACGGCGAATGTTTCGGACACGGAACAGGCCACGGCGTAGGAATAGAAATACATGAAACTCCCTCGGTTTCACCTGCAGGTAAAGGCGAGATACCCACAGGAGCAGTCATAACCGTAGAGCCGGGCATATATCTTCCCGGCAAGGGCGGCGTCAGAATAGAAAATATGGTATATAAAACTGAAAATTCCGGCATAAATCTGACCAATCTTCCCCGAGAGCTTCTCGAATTAGGCTAAATTTTCAATAATTTCAAATAATTTTGCATAATATACTTGCAAATTTACAAATAACAAGTTACAATAAACTATGGCAACTGACAACTTGGAGGTTTTATAAT
>JAZSNZ010000230.1:0-3528 GCA_045536645.1 Acutalibacteraceae bacterium | reverse complement strand
TCCTGTGGAAGCTCCTCAAACTGCGTGAGCATATCGTGATTGAGACGAATCACCGCAAGGGAGGTTTTCATCTGATGGGAAAAATCGGTTAGAAACTCCTTGAGAAACTGTTTTTCACCATAGAGCGTTGCGGACAGATGTGTCATTCGTCCTGCAATGAGATTCACCCCCTCACAGATACGGCGAACACAGCCGAAATCCTCACCGATCAGCTCGGTATGTGTTTTTTGAAGCTCGGCGATAGCAAAGCAATCCTTGCGGATCACCTCTAGCTGGTTGTAGATCACATCCACCTGACGAAGGGAACAGGCTGCACCTGCGATGCAGAGGATTCCCGATAATCCCGTCATAACCCAGAACAGCATCATACGAAGCGTTCTGTAACCATACATCAGCGAGGGTATCATGTCCGTGCTGACGCCATAGATGCGAAACAGCTCCTCACCTGCTACAATGGCGGCGGCTTCGGGTTCGCCGACAAAACTGCCGCCGCCGCTGACGGAAAGCATTGCTGTGATTTGTTCCTTCATAATAGCATCTGCAAGTATTTCAGATACAAACCATCCCACGGCAGCTGCCAGAAGAAATAAGATAAGAAAAAAGGCAACAATCCGCTTCAGAGAGTGATTGTTTATAAATCTGTCCATTTATAGCCAAGCCCCCTCTTTGTCACAATTTGTCCTCTGCCCGAGTCTTTTAGCTTTTCACGCAGACGGCTGATATTAACAGAAAGCGTATTGTCATTGACAAAACACCCCTTGGTATCCCAGAGATGTTCCAGAATTTGTTCCCGTGTCAGGTATTGATCCCGATTTGCCATCAGATAATCGAGTAATTTTTGTTCCACCGCCGTCAGTTCCAGAGTGGATGGTACAGTCGGAATACGACGAAGGTTGGCACGAATGCGGGAAAGAAGCTCCTGCAGACGGAATGGCTTTGTGATATAGTCGTCCCCTCCGCTGTCGAGTCCACGGATAACATCGGACTCATCGCTGCAGGAGGTAAGGAAAATGATGGGTTTTGTACAGCTCTCTCTGAAATTACGACAGAAAGCAATTCCGTCTCCGTCCGGAAGCATGACATCGAGCAGGATCAGATCTGCTTCTTCCGTCCGGCACGCTGCTTCTTGTACGGAGGCTGTACAAATTACTCTGTATCCTGCTGTTTCTAAAGCAAGAGAAATGCTGTACTGCAAGGAGCGATCGTCTTCTATCACAAGTATGGTATGTACCATGAAATTCCCCCTTAGGCTTTACGCTGCATGGTTGTTCCCTATGCAACGAGGTAATTGCTGTCAATTTTTGTTTCATCGCAGACTTTCATTGAAAGTATTTCTATTTTATTATAGCATCCCCAAGCATAATTTTCAAGTACGAACAAATCACAATATATTACAATTACAAAGAGCAGATTTGAAAATTTCTTTCCAAATCTGCTCTTGATTCTCTGCAAAATTAAAACTGTCAAGCATTACTTTGTAATGATGAGATTCGTCGGATTCATACCCGTCCACGGCACAACCCAGCTGTCCTCTGCCAGAAGACGGGTGATGTCGCTGATTTCCTCATACATCTGCGTTATTATCATACCATTCACAAGTGACTGAAATCGCTCGGGGATATGCTCACGTGTGATTGTTTGTGTGATCTCAACCCTGTCAAGTGCCTTTGAGAAAAGCTCCTGTACAAGTGGCTCTAATATTTTGCAGAATTCCTGATTCTGCTTTTCTGTGAGGCACGGATAATTCGGCTGTATTTCATCACTTCTCCTTACTGCACAGCCCATTTCCATAAGCTCTGTGCAGATCATTTTGTCATTATCCGTTATGGGCTGTTTCTTCGGAAGCCTTGTCAGTACATTTACCTGCACATCACTCAGTCTGTGGAATCTGGGTGAATTACAACGTATCCAGTTACACACAAGCGTGCCATAATCAGTGTCCTGCGACATCCAGCACGGATCATAATTATTACCTTGAGGTGCTTCTTCTTGTTCGATCAAATGCACCTGTGCATATGCACCGTTCTTGGGATCGGGGATATTCTTACCCAATTCATCGTCGAGCTTTACGGCATAGGAAAAAAGCATAAGTCTTGACAACACAAGCCATTTGAGCGAATTAACAGACATATCACTGCCGTAAAAGCCGACAGAGCGTATCTTTTCTTCGTTTTCTTCAAAGAATATTTTTATCTTTTCGGCAGTCGCCTTCAGCATATCCGCCTTTGCCTGAAAGCGTTCTGCCATTGCTTTTTTTGTTTGAATTGTCACGTTTGTCAGATAAAAACCGTCCTTTGCCGTCAGCAGCTCATAGTTAACCAGATTCTGTATCTCGTCCTCCAGATAAGCTGTCGGTACACCAAGCTGTAAGCTCAGATGCTCCTCGTTCTGCTTGTGATAATAGCACGCCATAAGGATATTCTGCTGAATACTGCTTAAAGGCAGTACACCGCCATAATCCTTTACCGATGCATTTATCCAACGCCAGTCCAGTTTCACGGGGTTATAGCTGTATTCTCCAAAATTTCTTTCCATAAGAATGCCCTCCCTGATTCGTTTTCTTGATTGAAACAAAAGGTATTTCACCATACTTTGCGTCAGCGAAAATTGAGCCGAAATTTCACCCACCGAAAGTCCGTCGATATAGTACGCTACCATGACTCGGCGGTAATTGGAATTGAGCAGTGCCAGTTCCCTTGTAATGAGTGTGAGCTGTTCATTCTCCTGTGCCTGCTCTGCAAGCTCCTCCCATAAATGATCCGATATTGTAGCATCAAGCTCAGCGTTACTGCGTTTATCCTTGTTCCGGTACCAGCCTTTGAGGATATTGTCGGCGGTACGCCAGACAAATGCGTAGAACGTCTTTTCATCACGCAGATTTTCAATGCTCTCACAAAGTGTCAGCAGGATCTCCTGTGACAAGTCCTCGGACTCCTGATAGGAACTTGTCCGTGACAGACAGTACTGAAAAATTGTCTTCGACATCTGTGCAACTTTTTCACGTCGTTCATGGGTATTCATATTCGGCTCTCCTTTCTTTGTTTTCAGAAGCTTCTGTATATATAGTGCGGAAAATTTCGTTTGGTTAGGGCTGGAAAGAAGATTTTATAAATTTTTCCTGCAATAATTATACTATATATCATAAAAATCGTCAATCGGTCAAAACATATAGGTTCAATGGTCGTCATTTCGAGTTTGTTTACTGGCTTCATCTCGAAACTTCAAAGGCGATGTTTTATAAAAAATGTGCAAAATCCACTACGGCATATTGCTTTTTATGGGTAAATATGATATAATAATAATATGTTCATAAACCGATACAGAACGGAGGAATTGATATGAAAAGCAAACTGTTAACCCTTTTAACAGTCGGTGTGATGCTTGCTTCTGCGGCAGAACTGCCGCCGGTGCAGGCTGCTGATGATTCTTCGATGGATTCGGTCATCGGCACGCTGCCCGACTGGACACCGGTGAATTTCGTCGCTGCTTTAGATATGTACAATCAATACGGAAAATCTCGTGTAGAAG
>JAZSNZ010000252.1:0-2360 GCA_045536645.1 Acutalibacteraceae bacterium | reverse complement strand
GAAAACACCATGGTGTTTTCACTCTTCTGCCCTGCTGCCCAACAGGAAACAGCCGCCTGCTTTACTGTTTTTTTATCTGCGATTGTGCTTACCGAAAGCAGCTTGTCCGCATTACCCTCGCCATTTTCATAGGCGAGTATTTCGGAAAGGAGGGTGTAATATTCTGTATATCCGCCGTTTTTCAGCTGAGATTGCAGGAACAAAGCCTTATGCATTGTTTCTTCCTCTCCTGCCGATACAGACAGCTGACTTATCATATCGAGGGTATATTCTGCCGCTTCCTGTTCACTCAGGCTCGGCTCATCGGAGGACGACAGTTCGGGAGTTGTATCACTTTCGATAACAACAGGGGGCTTTTGCTGTGCGGATACTTCCACGCTCGGCTCTTCACTGCCGCTTTGCGGTGTTGACACGCTGCCGAATTTATCAATCAGAACCAAAGTCAGCACGAATATCGCCAGACACAGTGTTATCAGCACGCCTTTGAGAAATTTCACTCTGCCCCCCTCCTTTTTTCTTCATCGTTTTAAAAGCCGCCCTTCAGAATAAGAGCGGCTTTTATTTTACCAAATAATCACTCCTCATTCAAGAGGGTTGTTTCTTGCGTGTTCCTCTGCCGCTGCTTTTGCCTGCTGCAGAAGCTCCACATATTCCTCCAGACAAAGTCCGTGCTCATAGATGTACGTTGCATGCTCCACTGCATGGTCAGTTTCTATAAAACGGAAGTGCCACGGCTCGTAGTTGATGCCTGTTATACTGACCTTGTCCTTTGGATATCTCAGAACAAAGCCGTATTTATGAGCATTTTCCGTAAGCCACTTACCCTGCTTTGTTTCATGGAACTTGTTCTGTGTGGTATACACTGTGGAAAAGTCTATCGCCAGTCCGCTGTGATGCTCGGAATAACCTGGCTTCATTCTTGTTTTAAGCGCACTTTCCCTGGCCTGCTCCTCCGTCATTCCATAATCCTTCATTCGCTGTTTTATGGCATTATTGAGCAGTTTTTCCTGCTTTGCAACACTTCTGTATGTACTGATAAGACGAAGCGCTCCGAGATCCTGCTCAAGAAAGTCGCTGTACATTCTTGCAAGAGCTTCTTCGCAATCAGGCGTAAGCTTTGTTTCCTCGTGAGCTGTCGGGATTTTTTTGCGAACATCCACAAGCTCCGGCTCATAACTCTTATCCACCGGATTGCTGTTGTTTATCAAAAAGATTTCGTCCTCATACCAGTATGGCAAATCGCTGTCCGACGGCACCTCTTTACGCAGCACCTCAACAGTCATTGTCAGCTTTGTTCTTTCCGATGTTTTACTGTTTATCACCAATGCTGAAAGTTCAGTGCTTCCCGTTTCCACTGCGAGTATCGATCCGTCCGCCTGAATCTCTGCAGTTGCATCATCCTCTGATTCCCATATTATCGAACAGTCTTCTGCATTAAGTATTTCAGGCAAAAAAATGTCACCCTTATATATCTGTCTTTCCGTTCTTTCAAACTTCGGTTTTGATGTCCCTTCCATTTCACCCATAGTCGGTGCTGCTGTATGGCACGCCGAAATCATTGCCATTGCCACAAGAAGCGCAAACAGGTCTGCAATTATCAGCACCTTCTTTATCAAGGGAATATTTATCTTTATGTTTTTTGATATATTCATCTGCTCACCGTTCTGTTCAAGTCATTTATGTCACATGTATTATATTACATAACACCATGAAATGCTATTAAAAAACGGTAACAAAATAAGCTCCCACGGTTAAAAATCCGTGGGAGCTTTGTTATTTTTTGTTATTATTTGCCGCAGTTGGTGCAGACTCCGTTTTCGAGCTTTGCACCGCACTCGGAGCAAAAGCTGGCAACAACCTGTGCAGCAGGTGCAGCCTTGGGAGCTCTCTCGATCTTGGGCATTGCGAATGCATCTGTAACTTCGCCCTCGTTCTGGTTCTTGAGCTTGCTGTTGATCTGAATAATATTCTTTACTGCGATGATAGCAAGGAGAAGAACTTCATATGCAAGACGAACTGCAATGGGGCCTGCAACCATCATGATAATACCCTCAAGGCCGTGCCACTCAACACCGGACTTTACATAACCATAGGTGTAGCTGTATCTGTAGCCGGTCTCAAACCAGAAGAGCATACAGAAGCCGGAGATTACGCAGAATGCGGTTGAGAAAATGTAGGTTGCCTGGAGTACCTTCTCGATGATGAGAGTCTTGAAATTGACGATATCGTGCAGAATCTGCATGATCTTTTTTCTGCCCTTCTTCTCGGGCACTACAAAGATGAATGCGCAGACAGTTGCACCGATTGCGAGGAGTGTTGCTATAACAGATATTGCTGTCATGGTTTTTCCTTCTTTCTTC
>JAZSNZ010000343.1:0-4773 GCA_045536645.1 Acutalibacteraceae bacterium | reverse complement strand
CCACCCCGCCATCTGGCGGGGTGGTTCTCAGTTTCACTCAAGTTCGGCAAAAAACTTCGGAATATCGTTCTCAATAAAGCTGTTGAAGTTCTTTTCTTCGATGTCATCTCTATATCCATCGTACATTGCCCTGACGCTAATTGTCACATTGTGTTTTTGGCATATATACATTTCAGCCATTACGTCTTCAAAGCGGTAGTCAGTTGTAAGGCAATAATTATCTCCGCAATTGCGTTCTAATGTATGGATATAATCAAATTCATTATTTTTGAACTTCTCTAAATATGCTTTTGCTTCTTCCTCTTTATCAAACACATTTATACTAAGGTCATAAAACTTAACGTCGTAGTCATAGCCGTCTATATGGATTTCCGCACCGCTGTCGACACCATAAATTTCATTATAGTTAAACTCCGGAACAGTGTATTCCATATCGAAGAAATCATCAACGGCCTTCTGAACTTCTTTTACAGAGTAGGTCTTTTGTCCGGAGCAGCCGCAGAGGGCAAACAGCATAATGGCGATAATAACAGCAAGTACTCTTTTCATATTAAACTCTCCTTTTATCTTTCTTATATATAAAACACATTATAAAGGAGTTTTTGCTCACGGTAAAGAAAATTTTTTAATGAAATTATAGTGAAGAGCATCTTAACACCTCCCTCTGACGAGGTGAGGTGCTATTATCGCAAAGCGAGAATGCAGAGGGAGAGAAGCCGCACAATGATGCGGCTTTTACTACCCCTCAGTCACTGCGTGACCGCCCCATTGTCAGTGAAGCGGCCACGCTGATTTATTAATACACTCAGTCCTCAAGCTCCGCAATATGCATGGTATCGCTGACGATTCTGCGGAAATCAGAGCGGTAATCATCTTCCAGCAGTCCGTCTCTTGAGTCGAGAAGAGTGAGAACATCTTCGTAATCAGTGTCATTTGCATAGTCAGATTCTCTCAGCAGCATGCCGTACTGAGCAACAGCGGAAGCAAAGACAAAGTCATCGGAAGGATTCTCAGTATACTTATCCTGTCCTACAGGGTAAGTAAAGAGTACGCTTTCGTCCTCGTCAGGTCTCTTGCAGCGAACCTTGACGGTAAGGAAGTCATCACTGCCTGTACCGGTAGAATTCTGGTAGGTAAGCTCAGGTGCATCGATCTCAATAGGAGAATCAACAGTTACAATCTCATAGAGAACAGTCACATGGTGGCCTGCACCGATCTCGCCTGCGTCTTTTGTGTCGTCGTTGAAATCCTCGTCCTGCATGACGCGGTTTTCATAGCCGATAAGTCTGTAGCCCTTGACGACAGAGGGATTAAACTCAACCTGGAACTTAACGTCCTTGGCAACAGTAAAGAGAGTACCGCCCATTTCCTCAACCAGTACCTTGCGAGCCTCAGCCTCGCTGTCGATGTAATAATAAGTGCCGTTGCCGTTGTCAGCGAGAGCCTCCATCTTGTTGTCCTTTATATTGCCTGTGCCGAAGCCCATTACAGAAAGGAAAACACCGCTCTTTCTCTTTTCCTCAACCAGTCTTGTAAGCTCGCCTTCGCTGGAAGGGCCTACATTGAGGTCACCATCGGTAGCAAGGATAATTCTGTTGTTACCGCCTTCAATAAAGTAACGCTCAGCAATTGCATAAGCGGTGGTGATACCTGCAGAGCCTGCGGTGGAGCCGCCTGCATCGAGCAGATAGATAGCATCGCTTATCTTCTGCTTGTCGTTTCCTGTAGCACCCTCGATAACGACTCTGTCGCTGCTGGCGTAGGTAACGATGGAAATACGGTCATCTTCGCCCAGCTGCTCAGTGAGCAGGAAGAAAGCTTCCTTTACAAGGGGGAGCTTATCGGGAGAATCCATAGAGCCTGAAACGTCGATAAGGAATACAAGGTTAGAAGGGGGAAGCTCATCGGTGTCGGGCTTCATCGCCTGCATACCAACGTGCAGAAGCTTTGCGTCCTTGTTCCAGGGACATTCACTGACCTCAGTGGTAACAGAGAAAGGCTCGCCTTCCTTGGGTTCTGGATAATCATAGGAGAAGTAGTTGAGCAATTCCTCGATTCTCACTGCATCTGCAGGAGGCAGAGTGCGGTCATCGATATATCTGCGAACATTTGAGTAAGAAGCTGTGTCCACATCAGCGGAGAAAGTGGACAGGGGATTTACAGCAGCCGAGAGATAGCGGTTCTCGGTGATGCTGTTATACTCTTCGGTGTCAAATTCGGGCTGTTCATAGGAAAATTCATAATCAGCAAAGTCGCTTGTTGCCATTTCTTCAGATTCAGCAACAAAATATGAATCTACAGCAGGCTCATAGTAGCTGTCCGAAACGTAGGCTTCTTCCTTTGCACAGCCTGCCATAGCCGCAAGCAGGATTACAGAGGCAAGAAACAGTGCCAGTGTGCGAGATAAGATCTTTTTCATTTTCAATTCCCTCCATGGTTTTGATGATACGATCATTTGTCGTTCAACTATATAACACAGGTAAGATGGAAAAGGTTGGAACAAAATTCATAATTTATTAAAAAATGAGACACTTTTATTAAAAGTGTCTCATAGAACATTATAATTTTGCGCCGCACTGAGTGCAGAATTTCGCATTGGGCTTTGTTTTGGCTCCGCATGCAGGGCAGGCAGGGGCATCAGCCTCAATGGGTGTTTCGGCAGTGAGAGGAGCTTCGTCTGAAGACTTCTCAGGCTTCGCCACAACATCCTCTACGACCTTTGCGGCAGGCATAGTCGCAGCTGCAAGCTGAGCTTTGGTAAAGTCTCTTGAGTTTATCTGCATACGTTCTGCCTCTATAAGTGTATCGAGAGGAGCGAAGGGATTGCTTATATTTCTGTCTGCTGCCCATGCAAGCCATGCAGCAGCGGTCTCATCGGATTCAGGAGAAGCAGCGCAGAATTGGCGCATTGAATCAATGCGGGAAAGCAGATCGTCTTTTTTTGACTGGTCGCACTGAATGACTATCTTGTCATTGGCGTTTCCAAAAACAACGATAACGCCTCTTTCGGTATCGTCCTTTACATCGGAGATTCTGCTCCAGAGAATAGCCACACGACCGAGGGTCTTTGCAGCATAATCGGCGTTTTCCACAGCAGTAAGACCAAGGGGAGCACCGATGCGTGACATGGCAAAGCCCACATCCTTTGTGCGCTGTTCGCCTTTGCAGAAGACGCCGAGATCATTCAAAACATATTCAAGAGAAATGTAAGTTGAATCCTTTCTGATAGGAGAAACACTGCTCCATGCGATTTTATCGAAGTACATAAAAAAGCCCCCCGCATTCATGATACAAAAATTGTAACATAAAGGAAGGGCTAAAGCAATGCAGTAAAAGTAAACTTTTAGTGACTTATAAGAGAGGGGAGCTCAGATATCGAGCTTATGGAAGCATCGCAGTCATCGGTAGTACCGAAGCCGTAAGCAGCGTGTATAAAGGGGACGCCTGCCTCTCTTGATGATTTTCCGTCGAGATAGGTATCGCCGATATAAACAGGTGCTTTCAGATCATTGCGCTGTACCACAAGGGCGATATTCTCAGCTTTTGAAAGTTTTGTACGACCCCAGCACTCATAATCCTTGAAAAAGCAGTCAAGCTTGTGATAAGCAAAGAAAGCCTCAATATAACCGCTCTGGCAGTTGCTGACTATAAAAAGAGGAACGTTTTCTGAAAGAGCACGGAGAACTTCCTCAATCTGAGGATAAAGCATTCCGCCGTGAGCAGAAAGATATTCCTGCTCATGCAGGCAAGCGGCTTTTTCGATAGCATTTCGAATATCTTCTGATTCATTGGGAAGGAGAGAAGCAAATATTTCATTCATGGGTTTTCCCATCTCTGCTTGTATATCTTCAGGTGTTGATTTATAAGAAAGACCGAAGCTTTCAAAAACCTCGTTCCAGGATTCTGTGATTGCAGCGACAGAATCCCATAAGGTTCCGTCCATGTCGAATATCAGGCCATCTGTTTTGATCATTATTATTCCTCCGGGTCAAATCAGTTTGCGATTTCCGCAGCGACATCAGCGGGATTTTCCTCTGTGCTTGCATCAGCGTTTTTGTTCTTACGTCTGACAACAAGATTGTAAATAATAATTCCGATAATGCTTACAATGCCTGTTGCGGCAAAAATTATGATAGCAGATTTCCATTCGTTGTTGTTGATTGCATCACCTGCAAGAGTGGATGTAAGAACAGAGGGGATTCTTGCAACAAGTGAAAGACCGAGGAAATGCAGCAGCTTCATCCTGGTAAGACCTACGAAATAGGTGAGAAGATCTTTTGGGGTGCCGGGGATAAAGAAAACAAAGAAAACTACATTATTAAGTCTGCGATTGTTCTTTATGAACTTCATGCTGTTGATTTTTTCTTCGCTTACAAAAAGGCTTACAAACTTTATGCCGAGCCACTTTGTAAGCAGGAAAATAACAGTCGAACCGATGGCAATGCCGAGAAGAGAGAGCAATGTGCCCTCAAGGGGGCCGAAAACAGCGCCTGCTGCTACCTCAACGACTTCGCCGGGAATAAAGGCAACGAAAACCTGCAGAATCTGAATTGCAAGGAAAATAAGACGTCCGCTGACAGGGTTATTCTCAACAAGACTGCTGAAATAACCTGTGTCGGCAGTTTCTGTTGTTGTGCCGCCGAAATAATGATTGATAAGGGGTATACCGATTTTAACGGTTATCCATGCAAGAAGTGCAAGAAATATGAGAAAAGAAATAACGGCGATGGTCCTTTTCAGAGCAAGATGCTCTTTTTTGTCTGTATCCTGCAA
>JAZSNZ010000106.1:0-3175 GCA_045536645.1 Acutalibacteraceae bacterium | reverse complement strand
GACTACGCAGGACAGTACTGCTATGACGCTCTGCCCAATGCGGTTGACCCCACTGTAAGAGTTCATTTCACTTCACAGAGCGAGGACAACCTCTATATGTTCCTCAAGTCGGACAACCAGAAGAAGTGCAATCTCTGGCTTTCTACAACAAAGAATGAATCAGGACAGTTTGAAGATTTCAAGAGCCTTGGTTCATACTATGACGGCTATGACTATTGTATCGTTGACCTCGGTTCATATCCCGTAGGTACTGAAATTGAACTTCGTATGACAATTATCCAGCAGGATAAGACAGGCGCAAACGAGTTCATCATGGTTAAGGACTATCAGCTTTACTACTTCGACTATGATCTTTTCCACGAGAGAATCCAGCAGCTCAAGGAATCTCCTCTTGTTCTCGATATGGACAAGACTAAGGATAACCGCATTGTAGGTGAGGTTGACGTAGAGGACGGACAGATTCTCTATACTTCAATTCCTTACGAGCCGGGCTGGAAAATAAAGGTTGACGGCAAGGTTATGGACGAGCAGTTCACAGAGAGCACTGATGCCGCAGGAAGCAGCCTTATGGTAAATAATACTGAGGGCAAGGACGGCGTAGTATGTATCCTCAACGCTATGATTGGTCTGAGACTGCCTGCAGGTCATCACAAGATTGAAATGACCTATTCACCTCCCGGATTCAATGCAGGTATCGTTATGCTTATTCTGGGAATCACCGTAGTAATTTTCTTCTGGTACTACGACAGAAAGAACAACCCTGCACTGCTTGCTAAGGCTGAGGCTAAGGCAAACTGGAAAAAGGGAATCTACACTGTAATTGAGCCTGGCTCTGAAACTGAAACAGCAGAAAAGAAGCCTGTGGAAATTATAAAATCCAAGGGCGCTCCCAAGAAAACGGACACTGCTGAGGAAGCAAAGGCTGCTGAAAAGGCTGAGGAGAAGAAGTCAGAGGAGAAATCCGAAGAAAAATCTCAGCCCGAAAAGAAAGAAAATAATAACAGCAATAATAACAAGAATAAGAATAACAGCAATAAAAACAAGAAGAAAAACAAGAAATAATTGATCAAAAGGGGGACGTAAAGCGATCCCCCTTAATTTTATAATTCCCCCTTGACAATAACGTGAAAATGTGTTAAAATTAATGTATAGCTTAAATCTGTGACGAGGAAGGCTGTATCCGCTGCGATTTTTTCAGAGAGCCGCTGCTGCTGTGATGCGGTAAAATCAAGGATATATGCACACCGCCTCTGAGTGCGTCTAATAAACGACGGCTGACTTCCGTTATAAAGTCCTAAAGTTGCGTATGTACGCATAAATCAGGGTGGAACCACGGTGTATTATCGTCCCTTGTGCCTTTCGGCATGAGGGACTTTTTGTTTGTACGAAAAGAGGTGAAATAATGAGCAATATAAAGTATAACGAGGAACAAGAGGCTTTTGAACTGCCCTATAAGCTGTGGAATAACATGGTTACTATACGTTTTTATACCGAGTCCGAGGAGGATATTACAGGAAATATCAGCGAAATTGCTATGAAGCTTGAAACTATAAACGGCGGCAAAAAGAAAATTGCTGAGCTTATCGCCGCAGAAGGTCTTTACAGGGGAACTGTGGATTTTCTGAAAAAAGTTATCAGAATAGATGACATATATGCGGATATTGACGATGACGGCATAACATTCTGTTTTACCGTGTCCAGCGAGGACGGATATATGGAACCTCAGGCAATTGAATTGTATGACGAGGAATTTGAAATTGTGGGTAATGCATTTTAAATAAAGGAGAAATAAAAAATGATTAAATTAACATTAAAAGACGGCAGCATCAGAGAAATCGAAGCTGCATCATCTGCTGCTGAAATTGTAAAAGGTATTGGCATGGGGCTTTATAAGGCTGCCTGCTGCGTAAAAATTAACGGCGAGGTTAAAGACCTGCGTACTGTTATTGACAGCGACTGTGAATTTGAGGTATGCACATTTGATACAATCGAGGGTAAAAAGACCTTCTGGCATACTGCTTCACATATCCTTGCACAGGCTGTAAAGAGACTCTATCCCGAAGCCAAGCTTGCTATCGGACCTGCTATTGACAATGGTTTCTACTATGACTTTGACGTTGAAAAGCCTTTCACACAGGAAGAACTTGAGAAAATCGAGGCTGAAATGAAGAAAATCGTCAAGGAGGGTATTGCTTTAGAGCAGTACGAAATGGCTCCTGCTGACGCTATTGCTGCTCTCAAAGAGGCTGGCGAAATCTACAAGGTTGAACTTTGCGAGGAACACGCTGACAAGGGTGAGCCTATTTCTTTCTACAAGCAGGGCGAATTTTCCGACCTCTGCGCAGGCCCTCACCTTATGACAACTGCTCCTGTAAAGGCTTTCAAGCTTCTTTCATGCACAGGCGCTTACTGGAGAGGCTCTGAGAAAAACAAGATGCTTTCACGTATCTACGCTACAGCATATCCAAAGGCTGCCGACCTTGAAGCTGATATAAAGCAGCGTGAGGAAGCTAAACTCCGTGACCACAACAAGCTTGGACGTGAACTTGAATTCTTCACAACAGTTGACTGCATCGGTCAGGGACTTCCCATTCTTCTCCCAAAGGGTGCAAGAGTTATTCAGCTTCTCCAGCGCTGGATTGAGGACGAGGAGCAGAAGCGTGGCTATCTCCTTACAAAAACTCCCCTGCTTGCAAAGCGTGACCTTTACAGAATTTCAGGACACTGGGACCACTACCTTGACGGTATGTTCATTCTGGGCGACCCCTACGACGAGGAAAAGGAATGTTTCGCACTCCGTCCTATGACTTGTCCTTTCCAGTATCAGGTATTCCTCAACAGACAGCGTTCTTACCGTGACCTGCCTATGCGTCTGGGCGAGACTTCAACACTTTTCCGTAAGGAAGATTCAGGAGAAATGCATGGTCTTATTCGTGTAAGACAGTTTACAATTTCTGAGGGACATCTGGTGCTCCGTCCTGAACAGCTTGAAGAAGAATTCAAGGGCTGTCTGGAGCTTGCAAAATATGTTCTTGATACCGTTGGTATGCTTGAAGACTGTACATTCCGTTTCTCTCAGTGGGACCCTGCAAATCCCAAGAACAAGTACGAGGGTACAGCAGAGCAGTGGAATGAAGCGCAGACAATCATGGGTAAAATCCTTGATAATCTGGGT
>JAZSNZ010000296.1:0-4996 GCA_045536645.1 Acutalibacteraceae bacterium | reverse complement strand
TCATCAAGGAAGCTCTTGCCAGCGGTAAGGTCGGCGGCTATGTTGTTGACTTCCCCACTGACGAGGTTCTCGGCGTTGACGGTGTCGTTGCTATCCCCCACCTCGGCGCGTCTACTCCCGAGTCTGAGGACAACTGTGCTGTTATGGCTGCTGACGAGGTCAAGAAGTACCTCGAAGAGGGCTCCATCAAGAACGCTGTTATGTTCCCCGACCTCGACTGCGGTCCTGTAGAGAACTACCGTCTCTGCGTTCTCCACAAGAACATCCCCAACACCCTTACAAGACTTGCTGCTGTATTCTCCGCACAGGGTCTCAACATCGAGAATATGCTCTCCAAGTCCAAGAAGGACTACGCTTACACTGTTCTTGATTGCGACACCGCTATCAGCGAGGCTTCCATCGAGGCTGTAAAGGGCATCGAGGGCGTTATCAGAGTCCGCGTTATCAACAAGTAATTTTTCTTTCCATAGATTCAGATCCCCATTCCGATATTCGGAATGGGGATTATTTGCTTCCTTGCGATATTGACATCCTCAGTGTATTTATGATACGATTATTGTTAAGGACTGTATTTATCCTTTTATTGAAAAGAGAAATATTTGAAAGGAAGCATTATTATGGATAACAAGTATCTCACCTGTCACGAATGCGGTCGTGCCATTACCACTAAGAAGGGTTCCTTCTATAATCCTCAGCTCAAGGCATACACCTGCTCTTCCTGCTACGCAGGCATGAGAGCCGCCTGCGCAGGCAGAGTAGGCGGCTTCAAGGCATACTGGAAGCTTATTTTAGGTATTATACTGCTTGTTATCAGCACCGTTCTGTTCTGGTCTGAAAACGAGAATATTATTCTTCTGTTCTTCCCTTTCCAGCAGGCAGGCATAGTGTTTATTATTCTTCACATCGTAACCATGAAACGTCTGCGCAGAAATGCTGCTGCTGAGTATCAGGCTGAGCTTCACAACCGCCGTCAGGAAAAGCTGAAGGCAGAGATCGATGCAGAAATGCCTTATAACAAGCCGTGGAGCTGCCCCTCCTGCGGTGCGAACACCATCGGAAAATGCTGCGAATACTGCGATTCACCTTACAGCGAAGCCGATGAATGAGCCGACATAAGGAGATTTACAAATGGATAATCATCAGATAATCTGCCACGAGTGCAAATGTGCCATAACAAACACAAAGGGCACTCTCTACAATACCGACCTGCAGGCATATACCTGCAAAAGCTGCGTAAAGAAAATGGTCTATCAGATACAGAATCATGACCTGTCGAGGGGCGAACGCTCAAAGGTAAATTCATTTCTCGTTTTTGCTGTAGCTTTTCTTGTGCTTTCCGTTCCCTATTTCTTTTCCGGCAACACCTTTCGGTTTGTTCTGTCGCTGGTAATGTTCCCTGCAAGTATTGTTCTCTTTGTGCTTTACTGCAAGGCATGGTTCCGCGTGCGGCACAAAAAGATTCTGCTTCGCCAGACTGAGCTTTACAATAAGCGTCAGGCAAAGGAAAAGGCACAGGCAGAGGCAGAACAGCCCTGGAACAAACCCTGGGACTGCCCTTCCTGCGGCGCTCACACCATAGGTCAGCGGTGCGAATACTGCGATTCTTACTACAGAGAATAATTATTTAAGTCTCATTACGTTTTCGTAATGGGACTTTTTTCTTTGCAGGTATTGATATCTCAAATAAAGTACTTTGTATTATAAAGTGAAATCAATAAGCAAAAAGCTGACGGCAGTCTGCCGTCAGCTTTTCTATTCTATAAATAGCTTTCCGATAATTTTCCCGAAATACTCCTGTGCGCTGATGCCGTTGTCGGAAACGATGCAGAAGGTAACTGCATAGGGGTCATCGCCATCGGTGTACACCACCTGATAGCAGGAGGCGGTAACGGTTATGGCAACAAGGGTTGCAGTGGTCTCTGTATCATAAGACAGGCAGACACACCTGCCGTTTCCCTTTGTTCTTATTTCGCTTTTAAGGTTTCGGCAGGAGGTATCAAAGGGCAGGCCGTAGGCTTCTTCGTAGAGCTTATCGTAATATTCCGCTGTGGCTTCTGCCAGCTCTGCAAGATAATTTTCGTCGAGTCCGGTGATATCCTTCGGCACTCCCTGCGCCTTTTCAATTCTTATGCTCGCCGTCCCCTCTTCATTTGTAAGCTCCAGCACTGCATCAGAGGGAGAAACGGAGAAATATTTATCCGTGGGACAGAACAGGCGCAAAGGCCCCTGCCTGTATTCTGCCCAGCCTTCGGGTGCCGTTATCGCAGGAAACTTTGCTGTGCAGCCCCATAAAACAAGCAGCATAAAGGCCGCTGTCAGCACTGTGCATATCCTTTTCAAGCCTGCTCCTCCTCTCAGATTCACTATCATATTATCACCCCAAAATCCCGCTGTCAATCATGCCGATTTTCCGCATGGCTCTCACGATGTAATCGTTTAAAAAACAATTTGAAGAATGTTCATTTTTTAAACCTCGTTAAATAATCATAAACCGTTGATTTTTAAGTTTGTAAATGTTATCATGATATCGAAGTGCCGAACAATGGCAGTCTATTTGAAAGATAAGGAGCAACAAGTGTATGAATTACGGTTACTTTGACGAACAGCGCAAAGAATATGTCATCACCAACCCCGCAACTCCGGCACCGTGGGCAAACTACCTCGGCGATCCGAATTACGGTGCAATAATCTCCAACAACGCAGGCGGCTACAGCTTTGTAAAGAGCGGTGCTAACGGCAGAATTCTCCGTTACCGCTTCAACGACTGCGATGATCCCGGAAGATACATCTATATCCGCGACTGTGCCGACGGCGATTTCTGGTCTGCTTCCTGGCAGCCTGTAGGAAAGAGCCTTGATGAGTATAAGTCCGAGTGCCGTCACGGTACCGCTTACACCACTATCTCCGCTGAATATAAGGGCATCGCTTCTGAGGTTCTCTATTATGTTCCTCAGGGCAAGACCTACGAAGTATGGAAGCTGAAGGTTACAAACACCACTGATGAGGCAAAGAAGCTGGGCGTTTTCGGCTATGCTGAATTTACCACCGACAACAACTACAATCAGGATCAGGTAAACCTTCAGTACACTCAGTTCATCACCCGCACCTATTATGAGGACAACCGCATTGATATGACCATCAATGAGAGATGCCAGGAAGAGTTCAACGGCAACAAGCGCGCAAACCGCTTCTTCGGTCTTGCAGGTGCGGATGTTGTTTCCTACTGCGGCGACAAGGAAAACTTCCTCGGTCTCTATAACGGCTACGGCAAGCCTCAGGCAGTTCAGGACGGCAAGTGCAACAACGTCCTTAACTACAACGCAAACCCCTGCGGTGCTCTCCATACCGAAATCGAGCTTGCAGCAGGCGAGACAAAGGAGATTCTCTTTGCTCTCGGCCAGAAGGAGCCCGATGAGGCTGCAGAGATTCTCGCTTCCTATGCTGATGTTAAGGCCACTACCGATGCTGAGCTTTCTCAGCTTATCAGCTACTGGCATGGAAAGCTTGCCAACTTCCAGATCGAGACTCCCGACGAAAACTTCAACGCAATGATAAACACCTGGAATGCTTTCCAGTGCTTTATTACCTTTGTATGGAGCCGCGCTGCATCCTTCTCTTACTGCGGTGAGAGAAACGGCTATGGTTTCCGTGATACCGTTCAGGATATTCAGGGCATCCTTCATCTCGATCCTGAGATGGCAAAGAAGCAGATTCGCCTTATGCTCTCCGGTCAGGTACATAACGGCGCAGGTCTCCCCCTCGTTACCTTCGATCACAAGCCCGGTCAGGAGGCTACTCCCGAAGAGGCTGATGCATATGCAAAGAGAATCGACCACACTCCCTACCGTGCTGATGACGCTCTGTGGCTCTTCCCCACTGTCAAGAAGTACATGGCAGAAAGCGGCGACATCGATTTCCTTGACGAGGTTATCCCCTTTGCAAACAAGGACGAAGGCACTGTTTATGAACACCTCAAGAGAGCTATCAGCTTCTCCATGAATCACCTTGCTGCTCACGGTATGCCTGCAGGTCTTTCCGCTGACTGGAACGACTGTCTGAGAATGGGCGCTCAGGGCGAAAGTACCTTTGTCGCATTCCAGCTTTACCTTGCACTCAAGATCATGCGTACCTTCTGTGAGCACAAGAATGATGAGCTTTACATCAAGTATCTCGACGAGCAGTCTGAGATTCTCTACAAGAATATTCAGGACAACTGCTGGGATGAGGACAGATTCATCCGCGGTATCCGCGATAACGGCGTAAAGGTCGGCGCAAAGGCTGATGTTGAGGCAAATATGTGGCTTAACCCCCAGAGCTGGGCTGTTATTTCCGGTGCAGCTACTCCTGAGCAGGCTGAGACCTGTCTTGAGAGCACCTGGAGAGAACTCAACACCGCTTACGGTGCACGACTCCTTGCTCCTTCCTATAAGGATCATCCCTTCGACGGCTCTGTTATGATCCTCTTCAACGGCTCCACCAAGGAGAACGGAGCTATCTTCTGTCAGTCTCAGGGTTGGATAATCCTGGCAGAAGCTCTTATGGGTCACGGCAACCGTGCATTCGAGTATTTCAAGGAAACAAGCCCTGCTTATATGAATGATAAGGCTGAAATCAGAAGAATTGAGCCTTATGCACACGGCCAGTTCACCGAATCCGTCGAATCTCCCTTTGAGGGCAGAACTCATGTCCATTGGCTCACAGGTACCGCTTCCACCGTTATGGTCGGCTGCGTAGAGGGCATATGCGGTATGCGTCCTGACCTTAACGGCCTGACCATTAACCCCTCCATCCCCTCTGACTGGAAGGAATTCAAGATGGAAAAGACCTTCCGCAGCAAAAAACTCCACATTACTGTTGAGAATCCCAACGGCGCTGAAGGCGGCACAAAGGAAGTATGGCTCAACGGCGAGAAGCTCGATGGCATTTATATTCCTGCTGATGCTATGCAGGCTGAAGACGATGTAAAGGTTATTCTGTAATCATCAACTAAACTTAT
>JAZSNZ010000148.1:0-16010 GCA_045536645.1 Acutalibacteraceae bacterium | reverse complement strand
CTCCGTTTAAAAATTTACCAATTAAAATATAACACAAAATATGTGTATGTTCAAGGAAAATAACATTCACACATTGAGCAGCCTGAATAAAGAAAAACACAAAGCCGCCCTCTGCGGTAAGGACGGCCTTGCGTTTTGTGGATGGGGAACGATATTTTATACGTAATCTGTTTTATGGTCAAGAAACCGGGTCGATAAAAGCCGAGATGTCGGAATTTGCGGTTTAAAGCCGCCTTTCAGATGATTCCGACACTTTATTCCTTAACTGCAATTCAATTTTATCATACAGAAAATGCGTTGTCAATAATTCTTGGCAAAAAAGTTAAACGTTTTACTTGACGTTTTAGAAAAAAGGGATATCTTTAAAAATTCAAAGAAAGTATATAAATTTACAGAATAATATGTTATAATTAATTTGTATAGTTTTAAAATGCATTTCATGAAATTGCACGCAGGGAGGACGGAAAGATGAAAAAAATATATATTCTGGTAATCACTGTGCTGCTTACACTTGCTCTGAGCGGCTGCGGAGTGACTCCCTTCGACTCTGAGAGTATGCTCAGGCCTCCGAAGACCTCGGGCGACGGGCAGGAAATATGCGAAGCACTGGAGAAATTTCTGGGACGTCAGCCCCTTTTCAGATATCCCCGAAGCGGCGAATACCGCTCGGCCATAACAATGGAGGATCTTGACGGCGATGATACGGACGAAGCAATAGTATTCTATGTTTCCTCGGCAGAAAGCACAGTTGCAAATGTCGCCGTGCTCAGCTACTCTCACGGAGAGTGGAGTGTTGCGTCCACGGCAGAAGGCCTGGGGAACAATGTAAACATCCTGCTTTTCGGAAATCTTCTCCCCGAGGGCGACGGCAGGGAAATAATCGTTGGCTGGAAGGTTGGCTCAAACAGCGGACTGCTTACAGTGTATTCATATTCTGAGAAGGGTCTTGAGAATATAATCATCGAGGAGCCGGGATCAGCGGAAGTGCAGTCTGCATCAGGATATACAGGTGTTGCCATCTGTGATATGGACGGCGACAAAACGGATGAGATAATGACCGCAACTCTCAACACCGTTGCAGGCACATCCACCGTCAGGATGCTCAAATACCTCAAAGGCGAGGGCGCTGAGCGCCTGTTTGTTGCAGGTACCAGCAATCTTGACGGCAGTGTTTCACGCTATTCCAGAGTGACGGTTGGAATGCTTGACGATACAACACAGGCATTGATTATAGACAGCTATAAGGGCACGGATGTAATGTACACCGAGGCTGTATGCTGGGATAAGATAAACGCAGGTCTTACAGCACCGTTCAACGATGCCAAAACGGGTACGGTATCCGGTACAGACCGTACAGCCATGGTGGATTCATTTGATTCCGATATGGACGGACTTACGGAAATCCCGAAGCACACTTTGCTTCCGTGCTATGATGAAAACAGCAGCGAAAAATTCTACAGAACCTCATGGTACACCTATGATTCGGAAACAGGCTGTCTTTCAGAGCAAAGTGAGCTTGAGACAATAATGAACATTGCAGACGGTTACTATGTAACACTTCCCACGTCGTGGCCGTCGGCAATAACCGTAAAATATGACCAGAACTATTCAACCTTTACTTTCTGCACCGTAAATATAACCTATGACCAGATTACAGTTTCCGCCTCTGATCTTAAAGAAAACGAAAATGTTCTGGAGATAGACGAGGAAAATGACAGTGCGGTAATAGTCAGAGAAAACGAAAGTTTCGGAGCTGAGCTGTTCAGAATTCGTACGTTCAGCGAGGAGGACGAAGAGCAGGTGGAAATCCTCGGCTATCGTCCGTTGCGCAAACAGGATGACAGAATATGGGCGGTACAGATATACTCATTCAGCGAGCAGTATGGAATAACCTTTAATGTGATAAATGCTTGTTTTTATTTAATGTAAATCAGGAGATGAAAAAATGAAAAAGATACTTGTAGCAGAAGATGAAGATGCTATCCGCGAATTTGTTGTAATAAATCTGCAGCGAGCAGGTTATGACGTGTCAGAGGCAAACTGCGGAGAAAAGGCACTGGAGCTTTATTATGCAGACTCAAAGGGCTATGATGTGGTTCTGCTGGACATTATGATGCCGGGCATTGACGGTGTATCCGTCTGCCGGGAAATACGCAAGGATAATGGAAATATAGGCATAATCCTGCTTACTGCAAAGACACAGGAAATGGATAAGGTAGGCGGACTTATGATGGGCGCTGATGACTATGTCACAAAACCATTTTCACCCAGTGAGCTTGTAGCAAGAGTGGATGCTCTTTACAGGCGCGTGGCGCTTGCGGAAATGAGACAGGGAAACAATTTCAATGAAGAGCTGAAATCAGGAGATTTCATACTCAATCTCAGAAACCGCACACTTACCAAAGCAGGAGAACCCATTGATCTGACTCAGGTGGAATTTCAGATTATGGAGTATTTCTTCAGCAACCCCGGTGCAGCCCTCGGCAGAATGGAAATTCTTTCCCATGTCTGGGGCGAGGGATACTACGGTGAAGATAAGATAGTGGACGTAAATATCCGCCGTCTGCGAATGAAGATAGAGGACGACGCATCAAACCCCGTACATATAGTCACAGTCTGGGGTCTGGGCTATAAGTGGGAAGCATAAACAAACATAAAATCAACTGAAAGGAGAGACAGGCATGGCATCAAAGTTCAGATTCCAGAGAACGGACGGCAAGGAAATAATGAGCATGGTGCGAAAGCGCAGTGTTATGCGCCGATGGCTTTTCTCGTCCTTTTCAATAATAGTTGTTGTGCTTGCCATAGCTGTCACTGCGGCATCGCTCCTTATCAGAGATTACTATTACAATCAGATAAGGCAGACAGTGGAGAGCAATGTCAATATAAATTCAAGCTATTTCACTGCAACCTCGGGCGTTACAGGCACCTCTGACTTTGTAAATGCGGCCCAGAGCTATGTCGAACAGTTCGACAGCAGAGAGACCATGGAACTGCAGTTTATCGACCAGAGCGGCATCGTGCAGGTTACCTCAACAGGCTTTGAGCCGGGAGAGGAGGAAATGCCCGACTACGACACTGCCCGTGTCAGCGACAGCGGACTGGGCGTGTGGAACGGCGACAATTCACGGGGCGAAAAGGTGCTTGCAGTGTCCCAGATGCTCACCCTCTCAAACGGCAAGGAGATAGGCGCACTGCGAATTGTAGTATCTCTTGCCCTGGTAGACAGGAATATATTTCATATAGTTATCCTGCTGATTGGTGCCTGTGTGTTTATCATCATACTTGTTCTGATATCCAGCTTTTACTTCTTCCGTTCAATCGTCCGACCTGTAAAGAATATAACAGTCAGTGCAAATGAGATAGCACAGGGCGATTTCACAACGAGGCTTAAAAAGGACAAGGAAGACGAAATAGGTGACCTTGTTGACGCCATAAACTCAATGGCAGCGGCACTTGCTGCAAACGAAAACTTAAAGAACGATTTTATATCTTCCGTGTCCCATGAGCTGAGAACTCCTCTTACGGCCATCAAGGGCTGGGGTGAAACCCTCAGAGCCTGTGGCCCGGAGGATAAGGAGATATTCAGTAAGGGCATGGATACCATAACAAGAGAAGCAAGCAGACTTGGCACTCTCGTTGAGGATCTGCTTGACTTTTCAAGGCTTCAGCGCGGCGCAATGGCGATGAACTTTGAAAAGCTTGACATCCTTGCAGAGATCGGAGAAGCGGTTTATTTCTTCTCAGACAGGGCTGCACAGGAAGAAAAGACCCTTACCTTCTTTGAAGCTGAAAATCTGCCACCTGTAATGGGCGACAGAAACAGACTGAGACAGGTTTTTACAAACCTTATCGATAATGCCATGAAATACAGCGAGGCAGGAAGCGAAATACACGTAACTGCTGCCTGCACAGGCGATGAAATAAAGGTCATGGTGCGAGATTACGGCTGCGGAATAGCAGCGGAGGACCTGCCGAAGATAACCCAGAAGTTCTACAAGGCGAACAACACACGCCGAGGCTTCGGCATAGGATTGGGTGTTGCAGAGGAAATAATCGCACAGCACAACGGCAAAATAGATATAGCCAGCCGAGTGGGTGAGGGAACCGCAGTAACGGTGACATTGCCCGTAGCAAAGAAGACGCAGAGTAATATCTGTTTAAATAACAATAAAGCGTAATTGAAAGGACATAAAACATATGCTTGAAAACGAAAAAACTCCTGAAATGGAAGAGGAAGAAGACTGGATACCTCCTGTGAGGTTCTTTGAGGACGAAGAGGAGGAGTATACAGAGCAGGAGGCTGTGTCTGAAAAAGCAGAGGAGTCTGCTGAAGAGAACGCAGAAGAGCCTGCTGAGGAAGCAAGCGAAGAAACCGTAGAAGAAGCTCCCGAGGAAGATAAGCGAGTGCGCATTCGTCAGGGAGAAAAGAAGATAACCTCCATCGGCGGACAGGCACTTATCGAGGGTGTCATGATGCGCGGTCCCTCAAGAACAATGATGGTCGTTCGCGGCAAGGACGGAAAGCTTATCTACGAAGAGGTGGAGAGCAAAAAGAAAAAGAACATTCTCCAGAAAATACCCGTTATCCGCGGTATTTTCAATTTCATAGACTCCATGAGCGTTGGCATGGGCACTATCACTCGTTCAGCCGACCTGTCGGGCTTTGCCGAAGAGGAAGAGCCTTCGGAATTTGACAAGAAGCTCGAAAAGCTGTGGGGCGGCAAGTTCATGGACTTTCTCATGGGCGTAGCGTCTGTCCTTGGCATCCTTATCGCAGTGGCACTGTTTGTAGTAATGCCTGTTTATGCATTCAAGGGCATCGGCTGGCTGTGCGATAAATTCATCGCTGACTCAGCCTTTACCCGGACTGCATTCCATAGTGAGTGGAGCCATCTTATCAAATCCGCCTTTGAGGGCGTCATCAGAATAATCATATTCATCATCTATATTGCACTTGTTTCCAAAATGAAGGAAATCCGCAGAGTGTTTGAATACCACGGCGCAGAGCATAAGAGCATCTTCTGCTACGAGGCAGGGGAGGAGCTTACCGTTGAGAACGCACGCAAGTTCAAGCGCTTCCACCCCAGATGCGGCACCAGCTTCCTTATCATAATGCTCATACTCAGCATAATCGTGGGCGTTTTCATTCCCGAGACCTTCCCCGACTGGCTGAGAATCCTTACAAAGCTTGCCTGCATACCCCTTATCATGGGCGTAGGCTATGAGCTTCTCAAAATCTGCGGCAGATATGACAACTGGCTGACAAGAATCATCGCCGCACCCGGTATGTGGATGCAGAGACTTACCACCAAGGAGCCCGATGATACCCAGCTTGAGTGTGCTCTTGAGGCACTTATCGAGGTAATACCCGAAAATCAGGAGGAAGACAAGTGGTGACCCTTAATGCGGTATACCGTGAAGGACGAGCAATAATAGAAAAGGCAGGACTCGAAAGTCCTGCCTTTGATGCAATGTGCCTTTTAGAGCCTGTGTTCGGCGTTAGAAACCGCACAGAGCTTGCAATCAGAGGAGCAGAAGAAATAACGGAGGGCGACAGGGAGAAATACCTGTCCCTCTGCCGCGGACGCGCAGAGCGTCCTTTGCAGTACATTCTCGGAAAGTGGGAATTCTGCGGCATGGAATTAAAATGCGGCGAGGGAGTGCTTGTGCCGAGGGAAGATACTCTCGCACTGGTGGAGTGCGCCGTTTCTGCACTTGAAAAACTCGAAAATCCTGAGATCATTGACCTCTGTGCAGGAACAGGCGCAGTGGGCTTAGGGGTCTGCAGAATGCTCAGAAAGGGAGCTTGCACCTGCCTTGAGCTGTCAGACGAGGCCTTTCCCTATCTGCTTTCAAATATAGAAACCTTTGGCGAAGGCAGAGTAAAAGCCGAGCGGTACGATGTACTTACAAAGCCCGATGAAAGCTTCGGCACGGTGGATGCCATAGTCTCAAATCCCCCCTACATAGCAACCGAAACAATGAAAAATCTTACGGGAGACGTAAAAAAAGAACCCACAATGGCTCTCGACGGCGGTGAGGACGGGCTTGTTTTTTACCGTGCCATACTTAAAAACTGGCTGCCGCTGATAAGAACAGGCGGAGTGCTTGCGGTGGAGATTGGCTACGACCAGAGAGAAAGTGTTTCAAAATTATTCGAGATGGCAGGAATGGCTCAAATAAGCCACATTCAAGATATAAACGGAAACGATAGGGCGATTATTGGTACAAAAGTAGATTGATTTTAAAAATAATTGTTGTAATAGAAGAACAGATGTGCTAAAATCAAAACAGAAAGAAAATGGAGGTAGCGAAATGGCAGACAAAAAGAAAGCGGCGCCTATGCCTACGACTTCTGAAGGAAAAAAGAAAGCACTTGAAACAGCGATGGCAAACATCGAAAAACAGTTCGGTGCAAACGCAGTAATGCGTCTCGGACAGAGCTCAACACTCAATGTTGAGGCTATATCCACAGGCTCTCTCGGACTCGACCTTGCTCTCGGTATCGGCGGACTTCCCAGAGGCAGAATTGTTGAAATATACGGACCTGAGTCCTCCGGTAAGACCACCCTTGCGCTTCATTGCATCGCAGAGGGTCAGAAGAACGGCGGCGAAGTTGCGTTTATCGACGTTGAGCACGCTCTCGACCCTGTCTATGCAAAGGCACTGGGCGTTGATATCGATTCTCTCCTCGTTTCCCAGCCTGACAACGGCGAGGACGCAATGGAGATAGCAGAAGCCCTTATCCGTTCGGGCGCTATCGATGTTATCGTAATCGACTCTGTTGCTGCCCTCGTTCCCAGAGCCGAGGTCGACGGCGAGATGGGCGACCTGCAGGTCGGCGCACAGGCAAGACTTATGAGCAAGGCCATGAGAAAGCTGACCTCCGCCATCGGCAAGTCAAGCTGTCTTGCGATCTTCATAAACCAGCTTCGCGAAAAGGTCGGCGTCATGTTCGGCAACCCCGAAACCACCCCCGGCGGCAGAGCGCTCAAGTTCTACAGCTCTGTGCGTATCGATATCCGCAAGACCGACGTTCTCAAGCAGGGTCAGGACGTAACGGGTATAATCGCAAAGGCAAAGGTAGTAAAGAACAAGATCGCACCTCCCTTCCGTTCCGCCTCCTTTGAAATTGTCTACGGCAAGGGCATCAGCCATATCGGCGAGGTTGTGGACATTGCCGCAGAGATGGACATAATCAAGAAGAGCGGTGCATGGTACGCATATCAGGGCGAAAAGATAGGACAGGGCAGAGAGAACGCCAAGAAGTATCTTGAGGCTAACCCCGAGGTAGCGGAAGAAATCGAAGCACAGATCCGTGCAAACGCCATAAAGGCACAGGCCGCAGCAGACGAAGCTGCAGCCAAGGAGCGCCCTGCAACGGAAAAAATCGCAGCTCCCTCTCGCAGCAGCGAGCCCACTGTCGATATCGACATCACCGTTGACTGATGCCGAGCTTTGAATTTCGCAAAAGGCGCGGCAAGCAGATAGCACTTATAAATGAAGACGGCACGGAATACATGCGCCTTGACGCACAGCTTGCCTATGACGAGGGACTGCGGCAGGGGAAGGAGTATTCCGAAGAAGAGCTTGCCGAGCTTAAGGAAAAATCAGACGCACTGCGCGCAAAGCGCAGTGCGTATTATATGATATCCTGCCGTGACTATTCGGAAAAGGAGCTTCGCAGAAAGCTCTCCATGAAAACCACTCCCCAGGCGGCAGACGAGGCCGTTGAAAAGATGCGGTCATTAAGGCTTCTCGACGACGAAAGCTACGCAAGAAATCTTGCACAGCAGTATCTTGAACATAAGCACTACGCAGGCAAGCGCATTCTGCTGGAGCTTTATCAGAAGGGTATAGATTCCGCCCTTGCACAGAGGGTGGTAGAGGAGCTGGAGATAGACGAAGAGGAACAGCTCGATATTCTTCTCTCAGGCAAGCTGGGTGAAGACCTCAGCGATGAGAAGGCAAAGGCGAGAGTGTTTAATAAGCTTTCACGTTATGGCTACAGGGCGGGCAATATCTCCAGAGCTATCCGCAAAAGAGCAAAAAGCGAGGACTACTATGAGTAATGATGCTTTACGCAGACAGATAATCCGTGATTATTTCACGTCATGGGTAACTGAGGACGTTTCCCTGTGGCGGTCGTGGTTTGATGAAAATGTCCTTTACTATGAATCTGTCGGCACCGCCTATAAGGGCATAGAGCAGATGATTTCCTGGCAGAAAGACTGGGCAGAACACGGCAAGGTCTTTTCCTGGGATGTTTCCGAAATGCACTGCTCGGGCGATACACACACCGTTCTCTGGCGTTTTCATTGCGTATATGACGGCAACGAAAGCGAATTTATCGGCGTGTCGGTAATTGATTTTAATGACAGCGATAAAATAACTCTTCTGCGTGAATTTGCCGCAGACCCGAATTTTGTATTCCCGTATAGTTAAGCGAATGATGATCTTAAATCCGGCGGAGGTATCCGAATGAACAAGATAACCTGTATTTGCCTTGGCGTCCGAGACATGGAACGTGCGGTCATTTTCTATCGTGATAAATTAGGTTTCCATACAGACTGCAAGGAAAATAACCCTCAGGTGTGCTTTTTTGACACACCGGGCACGAAGTTTGAATTATTCCCGCTTGATTTGCTGGCAAAGGATATTGACCCCGATAACCCTCCAGTAATCGGCAGCGGATTTGGCGGCATAACATTGGCGTATAATGTTGACAGCAGGCAAAAAGTTGACGAAGTGATTGAACTTGTGCGAAAAGCAGGCGGAACCATTGTCAAGGAACCGCAGGAAGTGTTCTGGGGCGGATATCACGGATATTTTGCAGACCTTGACGGATATTACTGGGAAGTTGCATGGGGTCCGGATTTCAAATATGATGAGAACGGTTTGCTGCAATTCTGATTCTGGCATTGTGTCAGGAATCCCAATTCGAAGGAGACAATGCACATGAAAAGAGAGCTTGGAATTGCCCGATGCGGACTTGCCTGCTGCCTGTGCTCCGAAAACGAGCATTGCGGCGGCTGTGATTCGGGGGATTGTCCTGATATAGAATGGTGCGAAAATCTGAAATGCTCAAAGGAAAAGAATATCGACAATTGCTTTATGTGTGAAGAAGACTGCAGAAAAGGGCTTCTTTCAAAAATCAAGCCTTACGGATTTACCCTGTTTGCGAAAAGGTGCGGTGTCGAGGTCTTGCTGAACTGCCTTGAGGAAAACGAAAAGAACGGCATTTTATATCATCGACAGGGCATTGTTGGCGACTATGATGATTTTGATGATGTTGAGGCACTGATCGAATTCATACGGACAGGCAAGCGATGAATCACGATTGAAGGAGTTTTGATACAAGACCGTGGGGGCGAACTGTGTTCGCCTGAGCTTGTCAAAAAGCACATACCCTTGGCTCCCCTTGTCAGGGGAGCTGTCAGCGAAGCTGACTGAGGGGTAGTAAAAACTGCATAACCATCTGGTTTATTAAGTTTGCTCCCTCCGGGTTTTGCTATGCAAAACCCGACTTCATTTATGAAGTTTTCTCCCATCGTCAGAGGGAGGCTTTAAGGGGGCTTTGACAGTCTGGGGCGAACTGTGTTCGCCTCTTTTTGTATTCAGTGACTTTTGAATATAAATGTTCCATTTCTTTGATGCCAAAGAAACGGAACTCAAAGAAAGCATCAAAGGGGAGAGAGTTTCGATTCTCTCTCCCCTTTGAAAACCCCTCTCTCAACGACCAAAAGGGGAATCCCCTTTTGGATTACCCCAATGAGTGCAGTGCGTACTGATTGTTTTTTTGCACAGCATTCCCAACACCCCCTCGCCAATATTTTACAGAAAACCTCACCGATTTAGTTGACAAAAGACATACATACGTGTACACTTGTATACAAGCATACAACAAGAGAGGAAGATACCCATGGTAAAGCTTTCAAATAAAACAAATCTGCTTGAGGTACATCAGTATGAATATTCTCTGCAGGATATACCCGAGCCTAATCTGTACAGAGAGATATACCCTTACGATCAGGTTCCCATGATACCCTTCAACCACCGAGTGGTTCCTGAGAGCATGCCTGATGAGATATGGATAACCGATACCACCTTCCGCGACGGACAGCAGTCTCAGGCTCCGTATTCGGCAAAGCAGATAGTTGATATATATAAGATGCTCAACCGTCTCGGCGGCCCCAAGGGACTTATCCGCCAGACCGAGTTCTTTGTCTACAGCAAGAAGGACAGAGAAGCCATCGAAAAGTGCATGGAGCTCGGCTATGAGTTCCCCGAGATCACCACATGGATACGTGCTACCGAGCAGGATTTCAAGCTTGTAAAGGACATAGGCATCCGTGAAACAGGCATCCTCGTTTCCTGCTCCGACTACCACATTTTCAAAAAGCTGGGCATGACCAGAAAGCAGGCCCTTGAGCATTATCTCAAGACCGTTGACCTTGCATTCCAGGCAGGCGTTTCGCCCAGATGCCACCTTGAGGATATCACCAGAGCTGATTTCTACGGCTTTGTCGTACCCTTCGTTCATGCACTCAACGACATGTCAAAGCAGGCAGGCATACCTGTAAAGATCAGAGCCTGCGATACCATGGGCTACGGAATACCCTATCCCGGAGTTGCACTTCCCCGAAGCGTTCCCGGTATCATCTACGGTCTCAACCACTATGCAGAGGTTGACAGCAGTCTTATCGAATGGCACGGCCACAACGATTTCTACAAGGCCGTTGCCAATGCATCTGCCGCATGGCTTTACGGTGCAAGCTCCGTAAACTGCTCTCTTCTTGGCATAGGCGAGAGAACAGGCAACGTGCCTCTTGAGGCAATGGTATTTGAATATGCCGCATTCAAAGGCACAATGGACGGTATGGACGCAACAGCCATCACCGATATCGCTCACTACTTTGAAAAGGAAATAGGCTATCAGATCCCTCCCATGACCCCCTTCATCGGCGAGAATTTCAATGTAACAAGAGCAGGCATCCACGCAGACGGACTTATGAAGGACGAAGAGATCTACAATATCTTCGACACCAACAAGATACTTGGCCGTCCTGCCGCAGTAAGCCTCAATAATGCCTCCGGCAGAGCAGGCATTGCCTTCTGGATAAACAACCACTATAATCTCGAGGGTGAAGTGAAGGTGTCAAAGAACTGCCGCCTTGTCACTGAGATACACAACTGGATGACCGAGCAGTACGCAAACGGCCGTCAGACAGTTATCAGCACACAGGAAATGGAAGAGCTTGTGCATAAGTACGGCAGGGAAGGTCTCGACGATGAATGATAACATATCGTTAGCGGTAAAGGTGTTTGAAGCCCTTGAAAGCGAGATACTCAAAGGCGAGCTTGAACGGGGCGAAACACTGAGTGAAAATAAGATTTCAGCCCGTCTGGGCGTCAGCCGCACTCCTGTCAGAGAGGCTCTCCAGCGTCTTGAGCAGGAGGGACTTGTAAAAACTGAGCCTGGCAAGGGCGCTGTGGTGCTGGGAATTTCTCAGGGCGATTTACTGGACATCTACGAGATAAGAATCCGCATAGAGGGCTTAGCCGCTCGTTATGCGGCAAGGAACATCACCGATGAGCAGGCAAAGGAAATGCTCGACCTTGTGGAGCTTCAGGAATTTTACGCAATGAAGAATGATTCCCAGAATCTCCGTGACATAGATTCAAAATTCCACTCCATGATATATAAATTCTGCACCTCCAGAATACTGACAGACACACTGACCTCCCTTCACCACAGAATAGAGCGCTTCCGAAGGATGTCGGTGGAAATGGGCGGCAGAGGCAATCTATCAGTTGAGGAGCACAGAGAGATTGCAGAGGCCCTTGCCTCCCACGATGAGGACAAGGCCGAAAGCCTGCTTATCGAGCACATAAAGAATGCTCGCGACAAGCTTTTCGAGGTAGTGGGTAAAAAGGACGTAAAAATCTGAGGGAATCAATTATACAGTTTAACTATAGATTTATCCTCTGAAATGTATTAAAATATAATGAGATTATGATAATCGGGGGAGGATCGTATGGCATCAAATCATTCAGAAAGAAGCTCATCGAGCGGCGGATTTAAATTTATAATGCTGATAATCTTTGTCGCTATTGCCATCGGCGGATATATGCTTTTATCCAATCTGTCAGTCTGCGAGAATGACACATCAATTGTCATTCCTGACGGTGACGGCAGTGCAGACAGAAGCGAGGTGTCCGACGGAAAGTTCACGCTGAGCTACAACGGCTCTGTCACCTGCTCGGTGGAAGAGATGATGTACCGTGCACTGGGCGATTTCCAGGGACTTTTCAAGGAAGACGGCTACGAATACGAGCTTTATAAGAACGGAGCTGTAATCACAGGCTGCACCCTTACCGATGAGACAGTGGAAATACCCTCGGAGCTTGGCGGAAAGAGCGTAGTGTGCATCGGAGAATTTGGCATGTATGAATCCTCCGCGCTTTCCTACACTACAAAAAGAACCGCATTCAAGGGCAATTCCTATATAAAGAAGCTGGTCGTTCCCGACAGTGTGCTTGTAACAGGCAGCTACTGCTTTGCTGAGATGGCATGCCTTGAGGAGCTTGTGCTTCCCAAAACACTGAAGTACTACTTCGGCTCAGCAATGGGAACTCCCTGGTACGGAAGTCTCAGCGATGAATTCTGCATCGTCGGTGACGGAATACTCATCAAGTACAACGGCATGGGAGAAGAGGTCACCGTTCCCGAGGGCGTCAAGGTCATATCCCAGTGGTCGATGGCATCAAATCCCCTGTACGCAATGATCGTACCCGAGATAAATACTCTGACACTTCCTTCTACCCTGACATATATCGATTCAAATGCAATCGATATGGGTGCAAGTGTAATTTCACTTACAATTCCCGACAGTGTAAGATATATCGGCAGCAATGCCATAGACCTTTCCGCTTCCGCATATACCCTTGCATTGCTTGACATCGGCAATGGCGTCAGAGGCGCAGATGAGAGCTCCTTCGGCTTTGACAGCGTCTGGCCCACAGCTATCGCAGCGTTCAAGGAGGATTTTGTTATCGTCGGTGACGGTGTCCTTATGAAGTGCAACGCACAGGAAGTGACTGAGATACCCTCAAACGTTCGCGTTATCGCATGCCGACTCGGAAATATTGACAAGATAAAGATTCCCGCAGGTGTGCAGTATATCGGTGCAAACGCTCTGTCCTCTGCCTCTGAGGTCACGTTATCCGAGGGCCTGCAGATGGTCGGTGTTATGGCATTCAATAATTCGAAGATAAGCTCGGTCACACTTCCGTCTTCGGTCTGGTATATAGGTGTCGGCGGCTTTGCAAACTGCACCTCTCTGACGAGTGCAAATCTCACAAACGTTAAGATAATCAGTCCCATTGCATTTTTCAATAATGCAGTGCTCGGCAATGTGGAGCTTGGCAGCAAGGTTTCCTACATCGGCAAGCAGGCATTTGCCCTGTCGGGCATTTCCGAAATGACACTGCCGAAGAATGTAAAGCTCATCGATAACGAGACCTTCTACGGCTGCGCATTTCTCGAGCGAGTAGAGGTAAGCGCAATGGATACAGCCCTCGGTGATTCAATTTTCTTCGGAAGCGACAGCGCAGTGCTGTATTGCCCCAAGGGTTCAAAAGCCCATACAATGGCTTCTGAGGGAAAAATAAAATATATTGCAGAATAAATTTTTGAAAAAGTGTTGACAAAGTGAGATTTGTCGATTATAATAAATCTCGCTTGTTACGGCGGCATAGCTCAGTTGGCTAGAGCATACGGTTCATACCCGTAGTGTCATCAGTTCGACTCTGATTGCCGCTACCACGCGGACAGTCCTTCGGGACTGTCCGCTCAAGCTAAACGGCCCGTTGGTCAAGCGGTTAAGACACCGCCCTTTCACGGCGGTAACATGGGTTCGATTCCCGTACGGGTCACCAAAAATCGGCAGGTTTCGTCAGAAGCCTGCCGATTTTTACTTATTACTTCTTCACTGTTCACTTTCTGCAGAAAAGCCGCATTGAGGAATTGAAATGTCTTGGTTTTGACAAATTGCTTTTATGGGTTTTAGAGGACAACATAAGAGCAAGAAGATTTTATGAAAAGAATGGATTTGTTTGTTCTGATGGATATCTGAATGATAATATCGGAGGTAAGGAATTAAGAGAAGTAATGTACACATATTGCAATAAATTCTGATTCTGCAGCAGAATATCAGAGTGCTTTTTGCCTGAACACAAAACACCTGTTTCGAATAATAAAGGCACACAGTGCATTACACTGTGTGCCTTTGTCTGTATGTGCTTTATTTCTCAGGAATAAAATCCTCAAATATGCAGCAGGCGTTTTGGTTGGCGGCTGCTCGCAGATCTTTTACGTTGTTGATGGTCCAGCGAAATTCCTTTGCACCGAACAGGACTCTGTTGAGCCAGGCGCCGGGGATATTGATATCACGGACATTGAATGCGATAAAATCGGGTCTGCCGAGGAAGTTGAAAAGGAGCATGCACTCTGCTATGTCGGCAAATACTTTTTTCTTGCCGTCACGGCAAAAACGAGTAACGAGCTGACCTCTTACATATTCGGGACGGTTTTTCTTGAACCAGCGAACAGCTCTTGGGTCAAAGGACTCAACCACAAAATCGCCCTTGTAGTTATCCAGCAGTTTAGCTGCGGCACTGCATACAAGGTCGCAGTCATCGGCGGTCTTTATCTCAACGATAAGAGCCTCTCTGCCGTTTACAAGAGAGAGCACCTCGCTGAAAAGAGGGATTTTCTCGTTTGTACCGTCAAGACGAAGTCCGGAAAGTTCAGCATAAGTGCATTCGGACACAAGCTTTTTAGCACCCGTCATACGCTCAAGAGCGTTGTCGTGCATGATGACAAGCTTGCCGTCTCTTGTCAGTCTGACATCAAGCTCAAAGCCGAAACCGTGTTCAAGAGAGCGGCGAAAAGCCGCCATGGAGTTTTCGGGAATGCCCTGACTTTTGTCGTAGAGACCTCTGTGAGAATAGAGCCGCTTACTGATTCTGTTGAGCAGATTGCTGCGCCTGATGGCAGGCATGGCAAGAAACAGATAGAGAAAAATCAGCAGAATAATAATTATACCAAGAATAACAAAGAACATCATTTTATCAGTCTCCTACATCAAGAGCCTCAAGCCCCTTTTTGGCAGCGGGCTTGTTGTCGCCGTGGCGGACAAACAGCATGGTAATGAAAGCCAGTATAACGAAGATGGTTGCATAGGGGAAGAGAGTGGTAAGGGAAACATTATCCATGAAAATACCGGAAAGGGTAGGTGTGATAGCCTGTGCAGCCATGCTGAATGCGTAGTAGTAACCGGTGTACTTGCCGACGGTGCTGCCCTTTGCCAGCTCAACTACCATGGGGAAGGAGTTTACATTGATGGTGGCCCAGCCGATACCTGCCAGAGCAAACATGCAGTTCATAAGAATTGCAGGGCTGCCGATTCTCATAGTTCCTGCCACGGCGAATGCAGTGCCGAGCATGATAACACCTGCGAGAATGGATTTCTTTCTGCCGATCTTGGAGGAAATGAAACCTACGGGCAGATAGGAAACGATAGCTGCTGCGTTAGCCAGCAGGAGGGTTGTGTTGTAGTCAAGATTAAGAACCTTGCCTGCGTAAACGGAATACTTGCTGGTGACAGCGTTGTAGCCCATGAACCACAGGAAAACGGAAAGCAGAATGAAGATAAGGGAAGCAAACTCGCCCTTGGAAAGCTTGCGGGAGCCTTCATTTATGTCTTCCTCGGCTTCGTCAATACCGAGAGCAATGCTTTCCTCCTGAGCCTCTTTAGTCCACTTGGGCTCTCTGACAGTAAGGAGGAAGATCGCAAGAGCGACTACCATGATAGCAGCGATAACGCCGAAGAATACGGTGTAGCTCATAAGCTGATTTTTTACAGCGCCTGTTGCAAATACAGTGCCCAGAACAAGAACGATGATACCGCCTGAGGTGCCGAGGAGATTGATTACAGCATTAG
>JAZSNZ010000112.1:0-5533 GCA_045536645.1 Acutalibacteraceae bacterium | reverse complement strand
ATGACAAAAAAGCTCCGCCATCACAGCAAATTCTCGCTTTCCATTCTTAATTCGTAAAAATGCCGAAGCCATGCGGGCTGTACTTCCAGCGACTCCTTAAGAGACAGCAGTGTTCTTTTGCCAACCCGTCTGTCAAGCACTGCAAACATTCGAATGATAGGATTCTGCGAATGAATTGCTCCGATTATACTTATACTGCGGTATTCCCTTAAGGCCTCAGCGAAATCCTCGTCGTCAAACTCTGTTCTTTCCTCTATGGGTTTATTCTTATCATTCCAGAAGCCTTTCCAGAATTCAGCAGTCTGTCCGTTTTTATAAAGCTTCGATGCAGCATAATCCATGGAAAAGGTCTTTACCGAATACCCATCAATAAAAATCTCAAAGTGTCCGCAGTCGTCCATGTTCGGGTATGTAGTGAGCGAATAACGCACTCTGCCCTTGAGCGCATCGCACAGCATTTCTTTTTCAAGATAATTACGCATGGCGCTCCATGAGCCTAAAGCTTTTGGCACTCTATATTCCTCCCGATAAAGCAATTCAAGGGATACCCCCGAAAGAGTATCCCTTATGTTATTAATTTATGCGATTTTTTCGCCCTTTACAAATACGGTGTCAATATCGCAGTTTTCGTCAAGGATGATAATATCTGCATCATAGCCGACGGCAAGCACGCCCTTGTTGTTTACACCGATGTGCTTTGCAGGAGTCTCGGTTGCCATCTTTACAGCATCTTCAAAGGGGATACCGAACTCGATTGCCTTCTTCAGGCACATAAAGAGTGTACTGGTGCTGCCTGCAATGGCTCCGTCAAGGCATCTTGCAACGCTGTCCTTTACAATAATTGTCTGACCGCCGAACTCATACTCGCCGTCGCACAGGCCTGTTGCTCTCATGGAGTCGCTTATGAGCACCATTCTGTCAGCACCGAAAAGCTTATAAAGCATGAGGACGATGGACTTGTGCAGATGCAGGCCGTCGGAAATGACCTGCACGTGTATCTGCTTTTCAGCTGCTGCAGGGATGGGGCCGGGATTCCTGTGATGGATGGGAGGCATTGCATTGAAGGTATGGGTAAGGCATGCTGCGCCGTTTTCGATAGCCTCGATAGCTGTATCATAATCACAGGCTGTATGACCGATGGAAACCACTGCCTCACACTTCTTTATAAAGTCCATACTTCCTTCGAGCTCAGGAGCGATGGTGACCATCTTTATATTGGGAAGAGAATTAAACTCCTCAATATCGGGAGCCTTGATGAATTTCTCATTCTGTGCGCCCTTTGCCTTGGGAGAGATGTAAGGTCCTTCCATGTGGAAGCCCAGAATCTCTGCACCCTTGCAGTCGGTGTTTGCGTTCATTGCCTTGCTGATGGACTCATAATCCATTGTCATGGTAGTGGGACACCATGAGGTTGTGCCGTTCTTTGCAAGGAACTCACACATTTCCTCAAACTTTGCGTCCATGGTGTCAAAGCCTGTGCAGCCGTGGGTGTGGATATCAACAAGACCGGGAATTGCGGTCTTTCCGCCGAAATCCATGCCCTCGCCGCTGCCTGGTGCTGCGATTTCGGTGATAACGCCGTTTTCGACTACGAGATCGCACAACTCGCCGTTTATTTTTATGTTATTAATACGCATTGTATTGCTCCTTGATTCAGATTAAAGTTTTACAAGGCTTGCTGCAGCAACGGACTGCCCGATTCTGCGCTCATATTCGCCGGGGAGGAAGATGGTGACCTTCTCTGCGATTTCGGGGTACTGGGCAGCGAGGAGCTCCTTTGCCTTTTCGAGGATAAGCTCGCCGCCGCGGCCGGAAGTTACGCGACCGGAAATCTGGATATAGTCAACATCATAGAACTGAGTATAGTTTGCAACAGCATATCCGAAATATGTTCCGATGCTCTCGAAAATCTGCTCAGCTCTCTTGTCGCCCTCTTCCAGAAGCTTCTGGACATAGGAAAGCTTCTGTGCAGGGGTAAAGCTCTCGTCAAGCTCTATGCCTGCGAAGCCTGCAAGGCGGATAACTGCATACTGAGAGAAATAGCTTGCACCGACACCGAAGTCCTGAGACCAGTCGTCGCGCTCTGCGTTGGTGTTGTAGTCAACGGGAGCGAAGGCCAGTTCATTCTGCCAGCCTGTTACGAAGCCGTTGCGGTCAACATAGCCGCCTGCCTCGCTTGTTCCCATTGCGATGCCGAGGATCGCATTCTTGTCAAGTGCCATGGAAGCAGCAAGGGCAGCGATATCGCCGTCGTTTGCAACTACCATTGGAACGCCCAGTCTCTTACCTGTTTCTATGTAGAGGTTGCGGCAGAGCTCCTTCTGCTCGTCGGTGTCCTTAGGAACTTCCATGAAGAGTGAGCACTGCATGGGTCTGCTCTTTACGATAACGCCTGCGGAGGAAACGCCTACAGCGTCACATCTGGGCATCTTGGAAGCTGCAAGCTCGATTGCGGCCTTTACATTGTCATAGTGATAGTTGATGTCTGAAGTGACCTTGGGGTTCCATACGATCTCCTGAGAGAATACAACCTCACCGTCAACAACGGAGGATACCTTTATATCACTTCCACCTGCGTCAAAGCCGACGCGGCAGCCGTCGAGATGTCTGCCGAAGGGCAGGGGGTTCATGGAGTTTTCAGGCATATCCTCAAAGGAACGCTCCTCAACTACGAACTCCTTCTGGTAAACAGTGCCCCAGAAATCGACGTCAAAGGCACGAAGGCCGTCCTTGGTGTATGCGTCTGCGATAAACTCATAAACCTTATGGTCGCCTGCAAGCATGACCTTCCAGCCGCCTGCTGCCCAAAGTATATGCTTTACCTTGCGCTCTACATAAAAGTTATTCTTGTTTTCGTTGTCACCGAGGAATGTATCCACTCGGTAGATAAGTCCATCCTCACGCTCTACAGCGATGGAAAAGGGACGGTCTGCATTCTTTAGGAACTCATCGTTCCATACTCTCGCAGGCATGAAATTCGGGTCAAGTACAGGCTTAATCATTTACAAATACTCTCCTTCAGTCTGTTTACTATGGCTGTCATTTCTTCTTCGTGCTCTTCCATGTCACGAACCAGCTTGAACTGAGCTCTGGCTCTGTCAAGGTTGTGACTGGGATGATGGATCTTGAAATAAACGTCGCCGTTTAAGAAGTCAGTAAGGAATCTCATACCGCACTCAAAGGTGATAAGTCTTGCAGAGAAGGGCATGAGCTCGATTTCTCTCTCGGTAATACTCTCGTGAAGCTCCTCAAGGTAACCCTTGGTGAAAGCTTCGAACAGGTCAAGACGACACCAAACTTTAGAAAGGTCCTTTTCGTCCTCTGCGCCTGCGTTGGTGCCGAAACGGAGGGAATCACCGTAGTCATAGAGCATGGAACCGGGCATCACAGTATCAAGGTCGATAACGCAGATGCCTTCGCCTGTCTCGTTGTCTATCATTATATTGTCGTACTTTGTGTCGTTGTGGGTAACTCGGACGGGAACTGTTCCCTCTGCCATTGCGTCAAGAACAACCGAACACATATTTTTGCGTTCCTTGATAAAAGCAATATCATCCTCAATAAATGCCGCTCTGTGTGCCTTGTCTTCCTCGAGAGCCTTCTCAAAGTCCTTGTAACGGGAGACTGTATTGTGGAAATTGGGAATAGTTTCATAGAGCTTTTCTGCAGGGAATCCTGCCAGCATCTTCTGGAACTTTCCGAAAGAACGGGCTGCGTTGTAGAAATGCTCGGGCTTTTCCACTGCCGAGTGAGAGGAGGCACCCTCGATGAAGAGGAAAACTCTGAAGAAACCTCTTTCACCGTCGTAATAATGGGTGTTGCCATCTACTGTTCTGACAAGGTTCAGTGTCTCACGCTTGGGGTCACCGCCTGCTTCCTTGATCTTTTCTGCAAGATATTCGGTTACAAGCTTTATATTGTGCATTACATGCTCAGGTTCCTTGAACACGTGATGGTTAAGTCCCTGCAGGATATATCTTCCGTTTTCGCATGTTACAAGAAACGTGTCATTGATATGTCCTCCGCCGAAGGGTGCAGCGGAAATAAAGGTATCGCCTGTGTCAAATTTTGAGAATATTTTTTCTATTCTGTTTGTATCCATAAATAAAACCTCCGAGGGCACTGCGGACAGATGCATGATTTATCCACCGTTCAGCAGCCCTTGATATACTAACTTAAATATTATACTAATAAATCGATATACAGTCAACAAACAAAATATGAACGTAATGCAGGGCTTTCAAATATATTTTTCCATACGTAAAAACATCACCCATCGTTCCTCGATGGGTGATGTTTTTTTCAATCAGTTATTCCCAACCCTGAGCAGACATATCATATGTACCATAGCTGTCCTCATCGTCATAATAATCGTATTCCTCGTCGCCGTAATACTCATCACCTTCGTCATAGTCATCGTATTCGTCGTACTCGTCATACTCATCCTCGTACTCGTCGCCGTATTCGACGTAGTCATCATCGTAATACTCGTCCTCGTACTCATCGTATCCGTCATCATATCCGTCGTCATACTCATCGTATTCTTCGGAATCTGCGGTATCTACATCGTAATCATCATCATAGTACTCTTCATCATACTCATCAGAGCCGTCATCATAGACATCTGCTCCAAAGGGCATCTGTCCCATTCCTGCTGCATAGGGATTGGTACCGCCGAATGGTGTGGAATAAGGATTGTTCATGCCCATGCCTGCGTAAGGATCGTAGGGATTGTTCATACCCATGCCCATACCCATGCCGTAGCCCATGCCCATACCCATGCCATAACCCATGCCCATGTTCATACCGTTCATATTCATGTTCATGCCGTTCATGTTCTGCTGCATATCGGGCTGCTGTTTCTCTCTGTCGGAGGTTCGACGCTTTTTCATTTTGCTGTCCAGTGAACCTTGAGCCAGCTTTACGTCGCGGTATTCGTTTTCAGGTTCTTCGATCACAGGCTGCTCTTCATAGTCGGGAGCACTTTCATCAGGAGACGCAATGACCTCTTCAGGCTGCTTATCGGTAGCTCTTCTTCCGCCTGCTGCGTCACCCTGTCTGCGGTCTCCGCCCTTACGTCGATCTGCCATATCATACATCTGCTCTACGTCTTTCTGCAAATCCTCTCCCATCTGCTGTGCAGTGGCAGGATCAACAGATAACTCGGCAGACAGATCGCTGCTCTGTTCAAAGGGATTAATGGGCTTTATTCCGATCAGGGAAGTATCTTCCTCGATCATTGTGTTTCTTGAGGATTCCAGAACGTCCAGTGCAGTACGTCCGCCCTTCATCTCTGCTCTGAATGCATCGAGTCCGTCATATCGAAGCAGATTTGTAGTTCTGCGTCTGGCTTCGTTGCGCTGTACTCTGAACTGCTCTGCAACCTGCATTCCTGCACCTCTTGTTGTCAGCTCATCTGCCTCAAGACGGTATCCAATAGGTACACGGCGAGGAGGAACAGGAGCGGCGTAACCTGCACGCTGACGACTCTGCTGCAGTCTGCCGCTGCCCAGAGGCTGACCGTCACGACGGG
>JAZSNZ010000039.1:0-11560 GCA_045536645.1 Acutalibacteraceae bacterium | reverse complement strand
TAAAAGATATGCCGAAGGTGCTCCATATATTATTTTGTCATCTCGATAAATTTCGCTTCCGTCAGAACAGTTATCCCCAGGGTCTGAGCCTTTGTGAGCTTACTGCCTGCGTTTTCACCTGCTACAACATAGCTCGTCTTTTTGCTCACAGAGGACGATGCCTTTCCGCCAAAGGATACTACCAGTGCTTCTCCCTCCTGACGGGTCATGGTTTCAAGTGTTCCTGTCAGAACGAATGTCTTGCCCTCAAAACGGTTATCTGTCTGCTCCTCTGCCTGCGAGGTCATATTGACACCGTAGCCCTTAAGGCGGAAGATAAGCTCCTGGGTATCTTCACGGGAAAAGAACTCAACTATACTCTCTGCCATTACACTGCCGAAGCCATCCTCGCTCTGGATTTCCTCTGCTGTTGCCTCCATAAGGGCATCGAGTGTTCCGAATCGTCTTGCAAGAGCAGTTGACGCGGTCTTTCCTATATTTCTGATGCCAAAAGCGAAAATCAACGAGGAAAGGTCGTTTTCCTTTGATTTATTTATGGCGTTTATAAGATTCTGAGCGGATTTTTTTCCCATTCGCTCAAGGGAGTTTATGTCTTCTTCGGTAAGGGCATATATATCCGCTGCAGTCTTTACAAGTCCGCAGTCGGCAAGCTGTTCGCATACTGCCTCGCCCATACCCTCTATATCCATGGCTTCACGGGAAGCAAAGTGGATAACATTACGCAGGAACTGGGCAGGGCAGGAGGTATTTACACACCTGACGGCTGCTTCCTTTTCGTCCCTTACAACAGCCTCACCGCAGGAAGGGCAGACCTCGGGATATTCATAGGGTTTTCCGTCTTCGCAGTGGGATACAACAGAAACCACCTCGGGAATGATTTCTCCAGCTTTTCTTATAAGTACCTTATCCCCTATGCGTATATCCTTCTGGGCGATGTAATCGGCATTGTGGAGAGAGGCTCTGCTGACTGTGGTGCCTGCAAGGAGCACAGGCTCAAAGATGCCTGTGGGGGTCAGCACGCCCGTTCTGCCGACGGTAATTTCTATATCAAGCAGAGTCGTTTCCTTCTGTTCCGGAGGGAATTTGAATGCAACTGCCCATTTCGGAGTTTTGGAAGTGCTGCCGATGGATCTTCGCATCGTCAGGGAATCGACCTTTACAACCGCTCCGTCAGTATCGTATTCAAGACCCCCTCTCTCTTCGCCTATTGCATCTATCTCACCGAGCACTTCTTCTACGGTATCAGACAGGCTTCTGCGTGGGGATACGGGAAAGCCACGTTCTGCAAGCCAGTCGAGGGATTCCTTATGGCTTTCAAAATCCACTCCCTCTGCCTGCTGGATATTGAACACGAATATCGAAAGGTTTCTTGATCTTGTAATTTCTGAATTCTTCTGACGCAGTGAGCCTGCGGCTGCATTTCGAGGGTTTTTGAAAAGCTTGCCGCCTGTTTCCATCTGCTGCTCATTGAGCAGTGCAAAGGCACTGCGAGGCATATACACTTCGCCTCTGACCTCGAGAAATTCCGGTGCTCCGATCAAGGTGTCGGGGATATCGGCAATTACTCTGAGGTTTTCAGTTACATCTTCACCAACCACGCCGTTTCCTCGTGTTGAGCCTCGTACAAACTGACCGTTTCTGTATTCAAGAGACACGGACAAACCGTCGATCTTCTGCTCAACAACAAACTGCGCCTTCGGATACTGCTCTTTTATACCTTTTACAAAGGAAACAACTTCTTCCTTATCAAAAACATCCTGCAGGCTTTCCATTTTTACTGAATGCTCCACAGGGGAAAACTTACTCTGTGCTGTGCCGCCAACTCTCTGTGTGGGAGAGTCCTCGGAAATTATCTGAGGAAATTTCCTTTCAAGCTGCTTTAGCTCTCTTGTCAGGGCATCGTACTCAAAGTCCTCTATCTCGGGATCGTCCTGATTATAGTATTTTTCGTTGTGGTATTCGATAAGCTCACGCAGCTCCTGCGCGCGTTTATATGCGTCCTTAAGCTCCATGTGTTCCTCCGTTTATCTCTTCTTTTTCTTCTTTGTGTTGGTTGTCCTGCCTGTATTCTGTACAGGTTTTACAGGTTCGGGAAGAGGCTCTGCGCTTTCGACTTCTTCTTTGAAAAAGTCCTCTCCTGCCTGAAGTCTTTTCTTGAATTTCTTGTCTCTCATCTCTTCCTTGAGCAGTGCGTAAAGCATAGCACAGAGGGGAACTGCAAGCAGTGCGCCTGCAAAGCCGTTGATATTGCCTCCGATGATAACTGCGGCAAAAACCAGCACTCCGGGAAGTCCTACAGACTTACCGACCACTCTAGGATAGATAAGGCTTCCCTCTAGCTGCTGGAGAACAAGTATAAACAGAACAAAGAGTATTGCCTTTGAAGGGCTTTCGGTCAGTATCAGCAGACCGCCGACCAGAACACCGACAAATGCACCGACCATGGGCACGAGAGCTGTTACTGCTATCACTATCGATATTACAAGGGCATAGGGGAACCTGAATATCAGCATTCCCACAAAGCAGAGCAGGCCAAGTATGACTGCTTCTGTAAGCTGACCTGAAACAAAGCTTGAAAACGACTGATTTGCAAGAGATGCTACCCTGATTATCTTCCTGCCTGTTTTGTCCGGCAGCATGCTGTCTATCAGCCTTCTGAAAAATGCACCTATTTTTTCCTTCTGTGCCAACACGTAGCATGCCATTATCACACTGAATACGATATCCACCAGCGAGCCGAAAACCTTTGTTGTAACGCCTGTTGCGGTATTTATTATAGCGGAAGAATTGGTGTTTGAGAAAAGGAAGTTCAGAACTCCCGATGCAACCTTTGCCCAGTCGATTTCAGTTTCCGCACTTATGACCCAATTGGGGTTTATCTTTGCAAGTATTCCGTTGAGCCATTCTGTAAAGGAACTGATATACAGCGACAGATTATCCGTTATAGTCGTTATTGTGGTCGTAAGCTCCGGCATTATTACACGGATTATCAGTGCCACTGCACCTAATGAGATAAGTATTGTCGCCACAAGGCTTACGGGGCGTTTCAGGCTGCGTATCCACTTCTTCGGCGCCCTGTCAAAAAAGAACAGCACTCTTTTCTCAAGCATGGACATGAGAATATTAAGCACGAAGGCTATACACAGGCCTGCTATGACAGGTCCTGCAAGGGAAAACAGATATGACACTATGCCGAACAGCACCTTTATGTTTTTAAGACCCAGATAAAGCAGCACCGAAAAGGTGATAATCAGCATAAGCCGTTTCGTATTTTTTGCGTTCAGCTCCATTATAAAGCCCCTCACTCTTTTTTGATTGATATATTATACATCTCGATTGTATTATTAACAACCAAAAAATTATTAAAAAGCGGTTTCCTTCACGGAAACCGCTTTGTCCTTTTATGATATAAGATGCTTGTCGGTAAATACCCATTTGCGCTGAAGAGTAAAATTGAGAGTCATGCAGAAGAAGTCTACGAATATCTTTATGAGCATTGTCACCGAACTGCCCATTTCTATATTCATCAGCTCCATGAGCATACTCATAAATGTAGACGACAGTGCAACCAGCATCACAAGGGTCATTATATATTTTATAAGCGGATCAAGGGACGAACCCTTGTTTTTGAACACCGTATGCTTGTTTATTATGAAGTTGCCGGTACACGACACTATTTTGGACATTGCCTGAGGCAGAAATGCCATTCCCGGGTCGAGTTTATCAAAGGCATATTGGGTAAGCAAGGTAAACACTATTAGCTCAAGGCAGTAGCATCCGAATGCACTGAGCATGAATTTAATGAGCTTTCCGCACATCGGCCAGTATATTCTCACCGAATCTCTTACCAGTCTGAAATGAGAGTTCCTGTTGCCGTCGATGTATATGGTGGAAACAGGTGTTTCTATCATTTCGATGTCATTTTTTATGCACTCGATAAGCATATTCATCTCAAAATCAAAGCGCTTGCCGGGAAGCTCTGTAAACTTTTTGATAAGCTTATTTGGTATACCCCTGAGGCCTGTCTGGGTGTCCCTGAGAGATTTTTTGTACACCATGGACATTACCTTGCGTGTTATCCTGTTGCCGTATGCACGGTTTTTGGGCACGTTCTCCTCAGAGAAATCACGGGAGCCGAGAATTATTGCATTCTCTCTGCGCCCTATCAGCTGCGCCACCTTTACAGCATCTTTCACAGAATGCTGCCCGTCACAGTCGCAGGTGACTATACCGTCAAGCCCTTCGAGCTGTTCGATATAATATTTCATGCCTGTTTTCAGTGCACTGCCTTTACCAAGGTTTTTCTCGTGATCTATTATGATACACTGCTGGTGCCTTCTGCATTTTTTATATATTTTTTCAGAGTCGTGGCCGCTTCCGTCATTTACGATGATTATTTTCGGGAAGCCTGCCTCAACAAGCCCATCGACAAATTCACAAAGCTGCCGATCAGGATCAAGCGACGATATCAGTACCGCAATATTCATATCGCACGCCTCCTTTTCTCGGTTCGTTTTTGGTGAGGTCATTATATCATCCGTCATTATTGGTGTCAATTTACAAAAGATTAACCCATATTTGACAAAGTTGACACAACAGGATAAAATATACCCTGCGAGCAGGCTGAGTGGTCGCGTGTGAAGCGTGAAAATGCCCATATGAGGAAAGTCCGGGCACCACAGGGCAAGGATAACGGCTAACGGCCGCCGGGGGCGACCCCAGGGAAAGTGCAACAGAGATATACCGCCGTATTTATACGGTAAGGGTGGAAAGGCGAGGTAAGAGCTCACCGGAGCACGGGGAACCGTGCTGCCCTGTAAACCCTATCCGGTGCAACATCGTGGTGGGACATTATGCGGCTGCCCGTCGCGTCCCGAGGAGATGGCTTGAGCCGAACGGCAACGTTTGGTCGAGATAGATGACCACTCTCGACAGAACCCGGCTTACAGGCCTGCTCGTTTTTTATTTTTACATTGGGTGGCGTAATATGGATAATTTTGAATTTCTTGTGCCGACAAAAGTAATCTTCGGCAAGGGTGTACAGAACGATGTGGGCACTCAGATAATGAAGATCTGCTCCGGAAAGGTGCTGCTGCATTACGGCGGAAAAAGCGCAAAACAGAGCGGTCTGCTGACCCAGATCTGCACTTCCTTTGACAAGTGCGGCATCGATTATATAGAACTGGGCGGCGTTCGCCCCAATCCCCGACTGAGCCTTGTGCGTCAGGGCATCGAGCTTTGCAGGAATGAAAATGTCGAGTTTATACTCGCAGTCGGCGGCGGATCTGTTATAGACTCCGCCAAGGCCATTTCCCTCGGTGTCTGCTATGAGGGCGATGTATGGGATTTCTTCAGCGGCAAGGCAACACCTGAAAAGGCCATGCCCATAGGCGCTGTTCTGACCATACCTGCAGCAGGCAGTGAAACCTCCAACAGCTGCGTTATTACCAACGATGAGGACCCTGAGAACATTCTTAAAAAGGGCTGCAACTGCGAGGTGTTCCGTGCAAAATTTGCACTTATGAATCCCGAGCTGTGCTACACTCTCCCCTCTTATCAGATAGCCTGCGGTTCGGTGGATATTTTAGCTCATATCATGGAGCGGTATTTTACAAATACCGAAAACGTAGAGCTTACTGATAAGCTATGCGAGGCAGCTATGCGAACTGTCGTTTCTCTTGCCCCCCGTGTGCTGGCAGACCCCGGAAACTACGACAACTGGGCAAACCTCATGTGGGCAGGTTCCCTTGCTCACAACGGCATTTTCAGCACCGGAAGAGTGGGCGACTGGGCAAGCCACAAGATTGAGCACGAGATAAGCGCTATTTACGACATCGCTCACGGCGCAGGCCTCGCCATCACCTTCCCTGCGTGGCTCAAGTATATATACAAGCACGATGAAATGCGTGTTGCTCAGTTTGCTAACCGAGTCTTTGATGTGGAGCTTGATTTCCACAATGCCGAGCGCACCGCACTCGAGGGCATTCGCAGACTTGAGGAATTTTACAGAAGCCTTGGTCTTGTCACCACTCTCAGCGAATGCGGCATCGATGATTCACGTCTTGAGGAGATGTCCAAAAAGGCAACAAACGGCGACTCCATGAAACTCGGTCAGTTTGTTCAGCTTACAAGCGAAGATATACTTGAAATTTACAGACTGGCACTGTAAAATACAAATATAAACAAAAACAGCTTTTGACGTTTCTATATCAAACGTCAGAGGCTGTTTTTTGTTCAGAAAGGATTTTATTATGAAGAAGAAAAGATTTGATTCAGAGCTCGCTTACGTTCTCGGACTTATTGTCCTCGCCGCCGGCTGCGCCATGATGGCAAAAGCTGACTACGGCGTTTCCATGGTCGTGGCACCTGCTTATATAGTATATGTAAAACTGTCTCAGTACTGGTCTTTTATGACCTTCGGCATCGCAGAATATATGCTTCAGGGATTCCTGCTGATTCTGCTGACCGTCGTCGTTCGAAAATTCAAGTTTTCCTATCTTTTCTCTATCGTCACCGCACTGATTTACGGCGTTATCCTCGACAGCTTCATGCTGCTGGTCGGATTTGCTTCTACTGAGTTTGCCGCTGTGAGAATCGCTCTCTACATAGTCGGGCTGCTGACCTCATCAGCAGGTGTTGCTCTGCTTTTCAATACTTATCTGCCCCCCGAGTCTTATGAGCTGTTTGTCAAGGAAGTCTCTGCGAAATATAATTTCAATCTCAGTAAGTGTAAAACGGTCTACGACTGCACCTCGTGCGTCGCAGCAATACTTATGTCCTTTGCCTTCTTCGGCCTGTGGCAGTTTGAGGGCGTTAAGCTGGGAACGATCATCTGTGCGCTGGTAAACGGCACTCTGATCGGAATATTCTCCTCCTTGCTCAATAAGCACTTTGAATTTTCGGACAGATTCCCGAAGCTCAGAAATTCAATCGGGAATCCTTAATGCAAATTAATTTATAAAACAGAATATGACTTTGAAAAATGGCGGCAAGGGAAAAATAAATCTCCCTGCCGCCAATATCGTTTATAAATTGCGTATATGCTTTTCAATCTGTTTTATTACTTCTATAAAGAACTTATCATTTTGTCCCGTTGGATCGGGCAGACCCCAATTATCATCAAAAGCTCTGCCAATGAAAGGACACCCAACGTCACACCCCATAGAGATAGCAATATCGGGAGATGGAATCTTATCGTAGGTTTTGCTGTACTGCGTCTGCTCCATATCGATTCCATAAAGCTGTTTCATCAGTCGTACCGCATCTTGATTTATCTGCAGTTTGGTTTCCGTTCCTGCTGAATAGAACTCATATTTATCTCCGGCAAAATGTTTGCCAAGAGCTTCTGCTATCTGACTACGACAGGAATTATGTACGCATATAAATGCTATCTTCTTTTTCAATGAAACGGACACCTCTCTTTGATACATTGATTGTTTTCTTCGGAATGTACGCACTTGATTTTTTCAAGCTTCATTTCTACTCCAAGATGTATTTTGGCAAATTCCACCGCTTTTATGATCGCAGTATACGAATTTCGTTTGCAGCAACGAGGGCCTCCCCACGATGCAATGGCCTCCAACGCGCCTGCTGTCATATAATTCGATAAGCTCCACTCTTTGTTTTTAAGAGGTGTTGAACCGGTAACGATGGACACGAACATTCCCGCACTGACTCCTGCGCCGCAAGCGCCCCAAAAGCCACACGCACCGCCGGGAACTTTTTTGCCCCTTGACTGCATTTCCAAAAGACTCTTCTCAAGGTCGATTTTTCCGTCTGCGTTGTTATACGCAGTAAGAAGGGCTGACCCTACCATAATATGATGCTCCGGTCCATGCATATGGCAAAACGGCAATTGCATCAGCTTGCGAACGATATCTATGGGATTCGTTGAATTTTCCGCAAGGCAAACACTCAGCAGTACATCGATACCGTGTGTGTGACACTCATTGCATACATAATGCCCTTTTTGGCAAACTGTTTTACTGCTTTCCTTTTTGTAACAAACAGCACATTCCATTTCATTTCCATTTTCCAAATATACAAGCGGAGCTCCGCAAATCAAGCATTCGTCCTTCATGACCTTCTCCTTATCGTAAGTTGATAACCATAAAATTATATCAACTCGCGTTAAAATGAGCAAGGCAAAGCCTTGCAAAAACATTTATTTTCTCTTACCTTTTACTTCTTACTTACCAAAAATTCCTGAATGTAATTTTAGTGAAGAGTGAAGAAGTAATAAGTAAAAATCCTGAACGCTGTCGCATTCAGGATTTTTTGGAGGCGCCACCCAGATTTGAACTGGGGAGTCAGGGTTTTGCAGACCCGTGCCTTACCACTTGGCTATGGCGCCGTATGCAAAACGGCGCATAGTTTGCGCCGTTTCTTGTGGAGCGGAATACGAGGCTCGAACTCGCTACCTCCACCTTGGCAAGGTGGCGCTCTACCAGATGAGCTAATTCCGCGTAATGGTGCCTCCGGTCGGAATCGAACCAACGACACAGGGATTTTCAGTCCCTTGCTCTACCAACTGAGCTACAGAGGCAAAAATGGCGACCCAGAACGGACTCGAACCGTCGACCTCTAGCGTGACAGGCTAGCGTTCTAACCAGCTGAACTACTGGGCCAGATGTGGTGGGAACAACAGGGCTCGAACCTGTGACCCCCTGCTTGTAAGGCAGGTGCTCTCCCAGCTGAGCTATGCTCCCACATGGGCGTCGCTAAGTGGTTTGCTCTCAGCGACGTGTTACATTCTACACGAAGTCTGCTCAGTTGTCAACACTAATTTTCAATTTTTTTATCTTTTATTTCTTCCACTAATGCAAGCAGCTCTTCTGAAGTAAATTTGTACTTTTTGTCACAGAAATGACAGCAGAGTTCTGCACCCTCTCCCGACTGAGCTATCTCGGTAAGCTCCTTTATTCCGATGGAGATGAGTGCTTTTTCTGTTTTTTCTCTGCTGCACTTGCACTCGTATTTTACCTCGGTCTCGTCAAAGAACTCAAGCTCAAAGCCCTCAAGTGCCTTCTGACAGATTCCCTCAAGGCTCATGCCGCTGCACATCATGGATGTAAAGCTGGGCAGCTCTGCCAGATTCTTTTCAAGAACAGTTATCTCACGCTCGTCTGCAAGGGGCAGAAGCTGAATGAGAAGTCCGCCTGCTGCGTCCACCTCGCCATTTTCATCGTGGTGGACACCGAGAAGGAATACAGTGGGGGTCTGCTCGCTGACTGCATAGTAGCTTGTAAGATCCTCTGCTATCTCGCCGGATGCAAGGGGTATCTGTGCGGTATAGGGCTCGCCGAAGCCGAAGTCCTTGATAACGCCCAGAAGGCCTTCTCTGCCGACTACAGCGCCGACATCTATTCTGTTGCCTGTTTCTGCCTGGGGATTAGAAGCCAGGCCTCTGACATTGCCTGTGCTGTCAGATACAACAATAAGAGAGCCCGCAGGTCCGCCGCCCTCAACTCTGAGAGTCAGGCTTGCATCCTCCTCCTTGAGTCTGTTGCCCATGATGCAGCCGCCTGTAAGCAGTCTGCCAAGAGCTGTTGTGACAACAGGGCTTGTGTTGTGTATCTCCTTCGCTCTTCTTACTATGTCGGTTGAATCCACAGCCGCACCTATGATAAGTCCATCAGTGGTTATGCATCTTATAAGTCTGCTCATTTTCTTGTCTTCCTTTTTGTTATGTAAACTAATCGCTGAGTCTCTTCGTCAGGCTCCTTTTCGGAATACCCGTCCTTTACGGCTATTACCTCAAGCTCAGCCTCCTCGAGCATTTCCCGTATCTCCTCATCGGTATACGCACGCTCGGAGAAATACTCACTGCTTCTGTAATACATCCCGTCCTCTTCCTCAAAGAAATCAAGGGATATATTCACAAGCCCGTCTTCATATGTATTCTGCCATGCACAGAACACGTTGTCTGTCTCTATAATATATGCACTGTCAGATAAAATGTGCTCATGCTTATAGGGTGTATTTACGTCAAACACAAATATGCCGTTGTTCTCAAGGAACAACGACACTTTTTTGAATATTGTGCCGACGGTCTCTTTATCAGTTACGTGATTGATGCTGTCGAGAGTGCAGACTGCGGCATCTATCGTGCCGTACAGATCCACCTTGTCCATGCTCTGACAGAGCAGCAGAACATCCATGGAGCATTTTTCCCGTGCTGTCATGAGCATCTCGGCCGATGAATCTATTCCGATGATCTCATAGCCTTTTTCACTCAGCAGCTTTGCAAGGGTGCCTGTTCCGCAGGCAAGGTCACACAGAAGTTTTGTCTGCGGCCTGTACTCATCGAGCCATGCAGATATTTTATCCGCAATCTGCCCGTACTCCACATTCTGCATCAGTTCATCGTAATACTGTGCAAATACGTCGTAGCTCATCAGTCTTCCGATTCGCCTTCATTGAAATTGAGCTTGATCTCCTTGGGATCCATTCTGCCGAATACAAGATCATATCCGCCCTCGCCGTAGCTCAGTGAGCGGTTCACTCGGCTGATAGTGGCTGTGCTGGCACCGGTGCCTGCAACTATCTCACTGTATACACAGTCGTTCTTGAGCATATAAGCAACTACTATTCTCTGGGACATTGCCTTAAGTTCGGGAACTGTGCACAGGTCTTCAAAGAATGCATAGCATTCGTCGAGGTCTTTAAGGTTAAGTATGGACTTGAAAAGGAAATCCACGCTTTCGCCCTTGATTTTATTGGACATAGCTTCTACCGCCTTTTAAACTTTTAATTTAACACTATAAAAGTTTAGCATATGAAATCGCAAAAGTAAAGACACTATTTTTTATTATGCCGTTACTTCCGACAAAATCTCCTTGAGTTCTTCTATTCCCTCCCCCGTCTCAGCGGAAACGGGAAGGAATGCATCGGCAGGCACACCCAGCTCATCAGGGAACAGCTCCATGCGCTTTTTGCGCTCGGTGGGCTTGAGCTTGTCTACCTTGGTCAGGACTATCAGGGTGGGCAGCTCGGTCTCGGCAAGGTAATCGAGCATCATCATGTCGTCCGCCGATGGCTTGTGACGGCTGTCAACAAGGAGTATGGCAAGCTTTATGTCACGCCCCTGTGCAAAATACCCGTCAATAAGCTGTGACCAGCGTGCCTTTTCCTCTCTGCTGACCTTTGCAAAGCCGTAGCCCGGAAGGTCTACGAGCCTTGCGTCAACAACATTATAGAAATTTATGGTTGCGGTCTTGCCCGGCTGTGAGCTGACACGAGCCAATGATTTGCGGTTTACAAGCTTATTTATAAGTGAGGATTTTCCCACATTCGACCTGCCTGCAAAAACTATCTCAGGCATATCGCACACGGGCAGCTGGTCAACAAGACCTGCCGCCATCTCAAATTCTGCTTTCTGCAGATTCATCAAAATCGCCTCCTGCAGGAATTTCTGCCTTTTCTTCCTCTATCTCGGTGCATATGACGTGAGTATCGGCGGAAAGTCCGAACATCTCAGAAAGCACATCCTCAAGCTTTTTAGCGCACACAAAGCGAACTGCGTTCTTTACGGTATCGCTTAAGTCGGATCGTAGCCATG